>QENH01000193.1 GCA_003336485.1 Candidatus Methanophagales archaeon | reverse complement strand
GTTTCATGATGATCGCCTTTTAGTTTCCCTTCTTTTGTGTATTCCGGCAACGTCTGCACTTTCGCATCGCCAAACGAACAGAAACCATGATCCGAAATAACTATTAACCTGTTATCCCCATCTAAGAAGCCGGAATCAAATAAAAGCTCTCCCAATTTGTCATCCATCCGCTTATACCACTTTAGTACGTATTCTTCACCCCAATGGAAATGCTGGATCCGATCCAGGAACGTAAAAACAGAGATGAGTAAATCCGGTCCCTCCGCTAACAGTTCTTTCGTCTTCGCCGTGACGCGTTCCAATTCTTCATTCCATTCCTGCTCGTTTGTCGGCAATCCAAACCCGACTGGCTTGAAATCCGTGTTGAATGTATAAGGCGGCACAACAAAAGGCACATTCAATGCTTTTACTTCTTTTCCGTTCCTATGTAGGACATCCCATATAAAATCAACATTTATATCTTCGCGCTTTACTATAACGTCATTAACAACATAGCTATCATGCTTATGCTCATCCGGGAGCTTACCAGAGAACATGCCGCACCAAACAGAAGCGGATATTGGCTTCTCGTCCAGGATAAGTGCTTTACTTTTGCCCAGATCTAACAACCGCTTAAAATTCGGCAACGTGTCCAAATTAGGTGTTATGACAGACCACGTAGCGGCATCTATACCTAAAACGAGAAACGTGCCCGCCATTCCAACATGCCCCTTAGTTTGCATTTAATTTAGGACCACTCCAGCCCCAATATTTTTGTCCGCTTTCACAAGAACAAACCTACCAAGCTCTGGAATATCTGCGAATTTCTCTACTACTACAGGTTCCGTGGCAAAGACAATTGTCGCCGCATCGTGCTCATATATCTCTTCCGGTCTTTCGCCTATCACTTGTCCCGTCTCCGAATTTATTTTCTCTTTTATCTCTTTTATTTTACACGCCACTTTTGCAGTTCCGCACCTCAGCTCTAATGTCTCACCTTTTCTCATGCTCTTATCTAGCAAAACCGCTTCACCCAAAAATTCGTTCACTGGTTTTGGTGGCCTTTTTAGCAGCCCAAAAACATCGCCTCTCTTTACGTCACCGGCCGTAATAACCACACCTATACTATCTCCTGCCTCGGCTTCTTCTAAGTCTGCATCAAAGACAATTATTCGTTCTATTTCGCCTTTTGTGCCCGACGGTTCGAAAATCACTTCAGCGCCCTTTTGTAACCGGCCGGATTCGACCCTCCCTGCTATTATCCGCTCTGAGTCAACAGAATAGATGTCCTGAACAACAAATCGCAGTGGTTTCTCGTCACTGCTTAGTTTCACGCCATCCAGAGTCTCTATCAATGTAGGACCCTTGTACCAGTCCATTACTTCGCACTTACGGTAAACGTTATCCCCGTCCATAGCAGAGATGGGTATGAAGACTTCTGTTTTGAATCCGAAGGAATTCAAAAGCATACCTATTTGGCTCTTAACTGTTTCAAACTGCTCGCTCTTATAGCCGACCGCATCCATCTTATTCACAACGACAAAGACCTGTCTTATGCCGAGCATCTTGAGCAGGAACATATGCCGTCTCGTTTGCTCTTGCACGCCTTCCTCTGCTGAAACCACCAAAACAGCTACATCTGCATGTGAAGCGCCAGTAAGCATGTTCTTTATGAACTCCTTATGTCCCGGCACGTCTGTTATCGTGTAATAATTCTTCTTACTTTTGAACATCAGACTTACCGTATCTATCGTCCGCTCTTCTTTCAGCTCATCCTCAAAAGAGTCAAGGAAATAAGCGAATTCGAATTTGCGCTTATATTCTTCTGCTAATTTCTGGATCTCTTCCACCCGCTCACCCATTAGGCTCTCACTGTCGTATAGCAATCTACCTATCAATGTGGACTTGCCATGATCCACATGTCCTACGAGTACTACATTCACGTTCATATTTTCGCATTTCCTCCCAAATTCAAAAACCAAAGGTTAAAAGTTAAAATGACAATGTAAAATGTAAAAATCCCGCTATATATTACAGGGGTATTTTTGAGTTTTAATCTACTATTTTTTATTTTTGACTTGTCATTTTGATTTTTACATTTTAACTTTTACATTTTGTCTACATGTATCCTAGCGCTCTCAGCTTCTGCATCATAAACGCCTTCTCTTTATCCTGTGCGCGCCCGGACCGTTCTGCAACCTTTGTCGTTCTCAGCTCTTTTACTATCGCATCTATCGTATTTGCATTGGAATCTATAGGTGATGTGCACGGCTCACAACCTAAGCTCCTATACCGTTTTCCATTGCTGGCGAAATACATTGAATTCACTGGAATTATCTTCTCCCGCTTTATATACTCCCAGACATCTAACTCACGCCAATGCAGAATTGGATGAACTCGCGTGTGATTCTGAACAGTCTCCTCGCTCTGACTTTGAGTTTGAGTTTGAGTTTGAGTTTGAGTTTGATATTGGTCCCACATCTCCAGCGGCTGGTCCCTGTAATTCCATCTGAACGCTTCATCTCGTGGAGAGAAGACACGTTCCTTCGCCCTTATCCCATGCTCGTCTCGCCGTATCGCCAAAAACAGAGCATCAAACCCGCGCTTATCTATGTACTGCATCAATGCTTCCGTTTTTAATTTCGTACAGCACTCTAATTTACCGCTCTTCGGGCCAACCCCCGCTTTTATTGCGTCTTCATTCTTTGCGATTACTAAATCAAAGCCCCATTCCGATGCGATTCTGTCTCTGAACTCATACATCTGCTTGAACTTGTAACCGGTATCTATATGGATAACAGGAAATGGTATATCACCAAAGAAAGCTTTTCTACACAGCCATAGCGCAGTTGTGCTGTCTTTTCCCATACTCCAGAGAATTGCCGGGTTATCGAATTCCGCATACGCTTCCCGTATTATATATATACTCTTATTTTCCAGTTCTTTCAGTCCCATTCTCTTCTCGTCACCTCATGTATACTTACTCACAAACAGCCCATTAAACCAATCGCCGCAAAGGCGATAATTAGTATCACTAACCAAAAATAAAACCAGAACATGTTGATGTCCGGATCTGCACGACCCCACGCAGTAAGCTCCCATGCACGCTCATGAAGCACATACAAAACCAATCTAACTGCATGGAAGAGAAAAGTAATTACACTCGCTTCAACCCAACTACCAGTAACAAAATAGGAGAGCACGATTAAAATTACAATTCCAATAATACGCCATGTGAACGATTTTGTCCAACTGCGTACCCACGAATCCATTTTCGTGTTCTTATTATTATTAGTCTCCATTTCTACTTACTCTAAATAGCCCAACGCCCGCAACCTATTCTTCACCTCTTCTTCCTCCGCTTCACTAAACGTAGGTTCCTCTTCGCTATCCTCTCCTCTTAGTATCTCTTCCATCACATACGAGACATAATCCTCCACAGAGTCAAATTCTGTAGCATGCACCCGCTCTTCTATTCTGCCATAAAGCAGAGCCGATAAAAATACCGCTTTCTTTCCTTCTTCTTCTTTCATATATAACCAAGCCTCCTTAATCTTTCCCGTATTGCATTTACCTCTTCTTCCGTTAGCGTATCTTCTTCTTTTATCTTTCCGCCGGACGCTAAACTCCGCATTACAAAGACGATAAATTCGGTAACGCTTGAAAAACCCGTCCCCTCGATCATCCCTTGCAGCTTTTCGTACAGTTCCCTTGGTATCTTTATGGTGACTTTGCCTGACATCACACTCTAATTGTAGTATTATTGGAGTATATAAATACTTTTTCGGTATTTGTACTGCTAGAAAATAATTCCGATGAACTTTGGATACGTTTTTTTGTGATGTCTTAATGAAGTGCAATCACGACAGTTGGCAGGTATAAAGGCGTTATATTTTGTTGGGGTGGAATATCGAAAGTGGGAGAACTTACATGCAGGGATTATAAACCGAGAACAAACTAAAATCTATTATTGACACAGAATATCGCCGATTAAATCCAATCCGTGTAAATCTGTGTCTTAAATTAAATGGTTAGAACTTGTACTGTATATATATATATATATACAATCAAAAAGAATAGCCACAGAGACCACCGAGCACACAGAGCAGAGGGGAAATACTCGGTGCTCTTGGTGTAACTACGCGGTGGCAAAAACTATAATTTCGCTACAAAAACAAAACAAAAAAACTAAGGGCGTTTACTGCTATGAAAACTAAGATAGGTGTAATTGCGATACAGGGTGATGTGGCAGAGCACGTTATCGCATTGGAGAAGGCGTTAGTCGGGAGCGGTGAGAAGGGCGAGGTAGTAAAGATAAAGCAGCGCGGGATTGTGGGCGCCTGTGACGCTATCGTCATACCTGGCGGTGAAAGCACAACTATAGGCAGACTGATTGAGCGAGAGGGCATCCTCCCCGAACTAAAAGGGGCGGCAAATGCGGAGAAGCCGATATTGGGCACCTGTGCAGGACTGGTATTACTTGCGAATGAGGGCGATGAAGAAGTTGTAAAGACCAAACAGCCGTTGCTCGGTTTGATGGATGTAAAAGTAAAGCGGAACGCATTTGGCAGGCAACGGGAATCATTTGAAACGCTGCTAAAACTGACTATTTTTGAGACACCATTTCATGCCGTCTTTATTAGAGCACCTGCGATAATCCAAGCTTCGGACGATGTGACAGTATTAGCAACTTTTGATGGGCATATAGTTGCTGCTAAGCAGCGTAATACAATTGCACTCTCTTTTCATCCGGAACTCACAGAGGATAGAAGAATTCATCACTATTTCCTTGATTTGGTAAACAAGTTGTGTCGATGATTTTCTAACAATCGGAACGTATTCTAGTTCTGCTATTTGCATCAATAAGAATCAACGGGCCCTTTTCCATAAATATCATTTTTTCATAGTTGAAAAAGCATAAAATCCAACTAAAAATGATTATTGACACTGATTAACACTGATTAACACAGAAAAAAATAAATCCGTGTTAAATCTGCGTCATGAATCAAATTTATGGGTAGAAGTTATACTTTATATACATTTAAAAAATAAAGCCCAATACAAAATTGTTATCCCTACGCATTATTTGGAGGCAGATCCAGAAGAATACAAGGAAAAAGTAGAAGCAAGAGCGGATAATAAAGCTGTGCCGTTGCAGATATGAGAAGTGTATTTATGAGGCGCTATATGGCATTGTAAAAATCGGAAGCATCTCAATTTTGGAAGCGTGATAAAAACCGAAAAATTTTTAAGCTCTAATGACTACTAGCTAATGATTGAGATCATGGTAGAAGAGACAAGCAGTGTAATAGGAAAGGGGTTCGAGACATGGAAGCAAAATTTGAGTATTTGTCTTCCGTTTGTGTTTAGCACTGTACTAACATCTGTAGTGGGGATTATAATCATAGGCGGTGCCATACTGGCGGCAATTCCTTCGGTGGTGCCACTGTTCACAAAACTCGATGAAAAATGTTACACACCTGATGTTATTCCTCTGCTTCTACCTCATATCCTTCAAAGCGCGGGCATAATCATAATTGCCATTATCGCCGCGATAATAATATGCATGTTGATAAATGCATTTTTCTCGGCTGGTGCTATCGGTATGGCGAAAGAGGCGACAGAAACGGGACGTGCTAATATCGCGCATATGACAGAATATGGAAAAAGGAAGTTCATTAGTCTGTTCGTAACTGACGTTATCATTGGTTTGATCTCTTTTGTTGGTCTTGTTTTCCTGGTCCCGAGCATTTTATACATTATCCCAAAATTAAGCGTACTTTCCGTGCTACCGCCCGAGGAAGTGATTACGACAGTTGCAGTATTTGGACTGGGGGTTTTAGCTATGATCGTCTACACCTTGATTATCAGTATAATATTTGCACTTCCTAGATATTCTGTTGTTATAGACGATGTAGGTGCAATACAGGGTGTTAAAAACGGATTTGGTTTTTTTATGCGTAATAAAGTCGCTGTCTTCTTGCTATGGCTTATTACTTTTGTACTATTTATAATCTCTGCGGCTTTTGGCGCCATAGAAAATATCGGATGGCTAATAAGCACGATAATATTTGTCATTGTTATCTACCCTTTAACCACTATATGGTGGAGCAGGTTGTATTTGAGCATGGTAAAACCTGCGGAAGAAGAACAAAACAAAATAAATTAGAGACACAGATTAACTCTGATTAACACAGAAAAAAATAAACGAAATTAAATAGGTAGAAGTTATAGTTTGTATACAACTAGCAAATTGAAAAGGAGTGCCGAGATGCAATACAAAGCCTATGGAAAGACAGGCGACAAGGTTTCCGTGCTTGGCTTTGGTGCGATGCGCTTTCCGAAGGTAAAAGGTCGTGTTGATTCAGATCTATTCGTTGAAATGCTAAAGCTCGCTTTTGACATGGGCATAAATTACGCGGGTGAATAATGTGGTGCGGTAACGGGTGCGTTTATGCTCATTTGACTTAAATAATGGATGATCAGACCTGCAGATGAGCAAACAAAGGCGAAAATTTGTGGCCTCGTTAACGAGTTCGTTGAGAGATTCAAGTCGCGCAATGGATCAATTATATTAATAAAATAAGTTTAATAAGTATGTGTGGTGGAAGCCTGCGATGAAAACGATAAACGGATCTAGGTATATCCCATTTATTACGTTATCATTATCAGAGCCGAAACAACGTATTTGGATTACTCTTTCTGGCTGCAACTTCAATTGTAAGGGCTGTTTCAGCGGTGCTCGTGACACGGTGGGTGTGCCGATGACTGTTGACGGATTAATAAACTGGGTGGAGAAATCGAGCAGGACTTATAAAGACAACATTGGACCCCTGGAAGAGGCCATAATAACAGGTGGCGAACCAACTCTGGACAAGGACTTTTTGCGGGATCTCGTGCTAAATCTCAAAATGCGTGTAGGAGTGAAACACATTACGCTGTCTACAAATGGATTTTTATTAGACCGTGAATTTGTAAATGACTTGAAGGACCTCGGTCTCAACGAAGTTAAACTAGACCTAAAAGCATACAATGACGCAATCCATAAGTGGTACACCGGTATGTCCAACCGTCCGGTTCTTAAGGCTGTGCGAAATCTCTATAACGGCAAACTTGATTTCAGGGTTGAAACGGTCTTGATGCCGAAGATAGTAGATGTGGCAGAAATCGAGCAAATCGCTTCTTTTTTGGCGCTGATTGACCCAAAAATCAAATATAAAGTCGTCAAGTTTGCACCGGGCGAGGCGCGTGAAAAAGTAACAAGAAGACCAAGTGACGTTGAGATCCAACTTGCGGTTAATTCCGCGTCAACATACCTGCTAAATGTTGCCGGTGGCAAGGCATGTGTCCACGCTGCTACGGAACCAAGAGCAGAGGGCACGAAAAAATGGGTTCGCGTGTATCCGGATATGAAAACAGAAACAATAATTGCAAAACCGGGTGGGTTTGAAGTGTCATAAAAGCTTTCTTTTATTCTATATAACGTATAACTTCTACATTTTTAGGACGCTGATTTACGCAGAAAACTATTCCCTCAAAGTATCAAATTTATAAACTCGATAGAAGACCGTCAACTAAACCTTATATCTAAAATCCCGAGTATCTGCGTTCATCTGCGTCCGATTATTATTTTTTCTTGAAAAAAACTTCTCCAAATAGCTAATATGTAGTATAATATACTATAAACGACATTAAGGAACTATGGCAGAAGAAATCCCATTAGCAGAATACAAAAAGGCGTATAGGGAAATAGTGTTGGAAGAGGAGAAAAGAGACTTTTTCGTTCATCTGGTTGTGTACGTGCTGGTTAACGTTATGTTGATAGCCTTTAACTTCATATACACTCCCGAGACTATCTGGTTCTTTTATCCACTCATAGGTTGGGGAATCGGTATATCTATGCACTATCTGTTTAGTGTTCACTGGATGCAGAAAGAGCTTACGGAAAAGGAAGCGAAAGCAGAATATAAAGCAAGGGAAGCTAAAAGGAGATAGTAACTCCACTTCGCTGACAGCGTATAACCACAGATAAAAGAGGGATTACCGAGTTTAGCAAATCACGACAAGTCGGAACAATAATTATCCGCAGAATGTTATATGAGGTTGCCTGCCACCTATTGTTTCAGATATAAGAGGTGCAGAGAACGCTTGGATACACATATTATGGCGGTGCCGATGTCGAAGAATGTCTGTCCACTGCCTGTCGCATCAAGGACGGCGATTTAGAAAGCTGGTACGGAGAGTGGCTCAAGACCGCCGACCGGGTCTGCGGGATTGCTGATACGTGTCTGGCAAATGGCGATAATGTCAGCGCCCGCGAAGCGTATCTTTGACTGGCTTGATAAGACCTTTGCGGAGATCGCCAGAGAGTAGAGTTAAACAATAAATAGGAGGGCAATCAAATGTTTAAAAACGTATTGAAGGTACAACTTTTGGATGCGACAAACAAATTATAGACACCGATTAACGTGGATTGACACAGAAGAAATCAAATCAGTCTAAATCGGCGTCTTAAATAAATTTATAGGTAGAAGTTATACACAATATACAACAAGCTATGGGACGAGTAATTGCAGTTGATTTAGGCGGTACGAATCTCAGGGTAGCACTGGTAACAGAAATTACGGGAGAAATCATTAAAAAAAGCGTCGCCCTGACAAAAACAGAAGGCCGTTCTCCACTTCTCATTGCTGACGACATCACAGAAAAGATACGGCAATTGACTACCCCAGAAGAGCTAAAGGTAATTCGGGGTATTGGGATTAGTAGTGCCGGCCCTCTAGACCTTTGCAAAGGCGTATTACTCAATCCACCCAACATTCGCTTCCCGTCTGTACCACTAGTGCAGCCGATCAGGGAAGCCCTGGGTCTGCCGGTATATCTAATCAACGATTGCCGTGCCGGGGTACTGGGCGAGATCTGTTTTGGTGCCGGGAAGGGCTGTGAAAATGTAGTTTACATCACGATATCGACCGGAATAGGTGGCGGTGCCGTGATAAACGGCAAGTTATTACTTGGTCGAGACGGAAACGCATCGGAAATCGGGCATTTCTTTGTTGATACACGCTATAGCATCCGCTGCGGATGCGGCAATTATGGCCACTGGGAGGGCTACGCATCAGGAAAGAACATTCCCGAATTTTTCCGGCGATGGTGTGATTCGGAAACTCATAATGACGTTGCATTTGACTGTAGTACCAGTGAGTCCATCTTCGCAGCCGCGAGAAATAATGACCCGTTCGCGTTGCGGTTCCTTGAAGAGTTGGGGAAGATCAATGGACGGGGCATTTCAAATGTTATTGTAGCCTATAATCCTGAGCTCATCATATTGGATGGCGCTGTGGTCCGGCACAACCAGAACTACATAGTGCCATATCTGAAGAAGAATATCGAGCATTACTTGACGGTACCGGAAATCCGAGTCAGTACTCTCGATGGCTTGGCTCCACTACTGGGTGCGTCTGTTGTTGCAAGAGGCTATGCTATGAAACTGACCTCATCCGACAAACATCCCCGTAATATGCACTAACGGTTTTACCAGCCCCGCTCTTACTAACGCCATCAAACCTTCATTCGCCCTTATCACGTCCGCAACAGGTGGACTCAAGGTATAATAAGTCATGACAAATGCTCGCCCGGCGGAATTGGACATCAGATATTTATCCCGAAAATCTCGCAGAACGTTTATATCATCGTGCAATGGCGTCCCATATGCTGCTGTTGCTATGAAACACGGAGATGTCACAGTCCAAGCCCACATCTGCATGTCGGTTCCATTCGCATTAGTGACAATAGCAGAAATGTTCCAGGTACCAATGACCGCACTAGTATTCGTGTATGATGCTTCTGTTACACTTCCATTAGTCTGAACCGTCGTGCCGTTTATCTGCCAACTAACAATTACTGTTTGATTGATTGTGATGTTAAACGTCCTTGTTGCACCGCGGGAATCGTGGACTGGCGAATCCGGCACATAGAAAATTATTTCCGGTGGTGCTAGGCGTACACATCTGCAAGTAGAATTGCATAATCTACCAGCACCACATGATTCCCCGGGCTTCTTGCCATCGCACACAGCATCCGCACTACAATTAGTCGAGTTGCAAATTCCGGTATCTGTACAATTACCATCATAACAGGTCTTAAGAGTGTTATTCACGGTGCAACCACAGATAGTTCCATCCGGCTTGTTCCACGTATTTCCTGTGTCTAGCCATTGCGTATCCGTGACGCTGTACGTGCAAGTACCATCTGAACAATTATAATTGCGGTATTCCTGCTCCTTCTGCTTCTTCTCCTTGCACTCATTCTCTGGATCGTCTACCCATCTCGTGTTACCTGTATCTACCCACTCGTCAGTATGCCTATTTGAGTAAGTATAGTCACAACCCTCTTCATTGCTCTTGCAATAATACGCCCTTTCTTCACAACCATTACCATAGGGATAGCAACCATCTTTTTCCGTGCAGTTTTCACAATTCGGGTAAATGCCGCAACTGGTATCTGTGCCTTCACACTCTGCTTCACCAACTCTGAGATGACCGGGATCAATAGAAGGGTTAATCGGATACCCATTATCATCATCCATCTTTGTAACCGTTATAAGAATGTCACTAGTTCCTTCTTCGTCGCCTCTGAATGTTAATGCTCCAAGATTGATATTTGTTGCACCGCTTTCAACTTGCTCTAAGAGATCTGCGGCTTTCATCCAAATCGAATCCGCAGGAAGTGCGGAGTTATCATGTAAAGTTGCCCATGATGGATAGCTTACCGATATAATTTCAGCTATGCTGGGTTTAGATAACGACACAGTTAGATTATATCCCGATAAACCATTTGGAGCTTCATTGAGGGTTATATTTACTGTTGTCGTTGAGCCAATAGTATCTATCTGACCGTCGCCAACGTCCACTACGGGAGAAGAGGCAACGGCAGTTCCAATAGAAACTACTAAAAGGCTTGCCAAAAACATTGCACATAGTTTGTTCTTGTTGTTCATTTTATTTACACCTCTTTAAATAACGTCACTATGTCAGCGAAATCTATCAGACCATTACCATTGAAGTCAAAACAGGCAATAGGCTCATTATCCTCAATCCATTCCATGTATTTGAAGAATTGAACAACATCATCGAAGTCCTTCATGCCGTTACCATTCAAATCTTCGTAAAGTCCATCACTGTCAGGGTCAGTGGGTGGATTGGTGTGTCCGGGAATTGGAATGACACTGGTAACTTCTATTTGACCTGATATAGTATTTGGATTAATCGGATACCCATTATCATCATCCATCTTTGTAACCGTTATAACTATATCACTCGTCCCTTGATTATCCCCTCTAAGCGTTAATGTTCCAAGGTTGATATCAGTTGCACCACTTTTAACTTGATCACTTAAATCTGCGGCTTTCATCCAAATCGAACCCGCAGGAAGTGTGGAGTTATCATGTAAAGTTGCCCATGATGGGAAGCTTACGGATACTATCTCAGCCACAGTTACCTTGGACAATGATACTGTTAAATTATAGCCTGAAAGACCATTTGGAGCTTTATCAAGGGTTAGATTTATTTTTGTGGTCGAACCTGCACTGATCTTAGAACTTGATGGGTCAATTGAAATGATTGACACTTCTCCCGGTTCTGTCGTCCCACTTGGACTGTTAGAAATCGGAGACCAGTTGGGTACTTCATCCGCGGTTTTTAGTGCGAAGTAATATGTTGTATCCGGTGACAAACCTGTCTCAACAAACGCTTCAGCACTACCAGCAGGATTTGGTGATGGTTCATCTGTGCATTGAATTGCCGAAGCCCACTCAGATTCTGTTATTGATGTTCCTTCCAAATATCTAATATCGTAGGTTGTGGCTGTGCCAGTATTACCATCATCGCCCGGCGCTGTCCATGTGAGTTTTATTGAGTTGCTTGTCGGGTCAATTGTAGCTAAGTCTGTAACGGCTGATGGCGGTGTTGTATCAGGACACTCCACATGGATCGTTCCTGTCACATCCCTCGATGACGGACTTCCACAGGTATTGCTCACTCGGACAGTGTACGTAAAATCTCCGCTGGTTTCGGAAGGTGGAGCAGCAGTCATCGTGAATGTCTCGCTCGAGCCGGAGGGTATGTCCCCGAGATTTGTCTGGCTAAGAGAGAGCCATGTTTCTCCAGAAATCTTACTTACCGTTACACCTTCAACCGTACCACCAGTTGCCGAAACAGTGACGATTTGGCTATCCGACTCGCCACAGTTTAGCGTTGGTGGACTCCAGGTCGTTGGATTCACACCCATGTTGCCACATACAGTAGGACCCGAATACGTTCCTGAAGTAGGCAATCGCTTTGTATGGCTATGCCCGTCATCGAAATAGAAGTAATAATTGTGGCTCCCTGCCGAAAGCGTGGTAGAATATTTGAAAGTAGCGCCTGAGGTGTAGGACCCGCTTACCATTGTCATCATGTGCGGCGACCCATCAACATAAACGTATTTCGTTGTTGGTGCATCTCCATCAGAGTCAGTGTAAGTGACGTAATAATCGAAGGTTGTTGATGTATCGCCTGAAGCTGGAGTTACATAACCGTTTGATAGCGTTGGCGGCTGGTTCACAGGCGTAACTTCTACCTCAATTGGACCAGGTGGGTCTGGTTCCAGACCCTCATTTCCTGCAATATCCTGTACATGTATCCCATACAAATAAGTGCCAACTGAAGTAGGCGCATCGTAGAATGAATTAGAATAAGGTCCGTCACCTTCGCCTACAAGCGAGGTTACGTCGATTTGTTCCCAAGATCCCGTACCTTTTCGCCAGAGTTCTACCTGCTTTAGACCGGAACCGCCTGTATCTGAGACTGTATAGGATACAGTAAATGAGTCACCCAAAGTGACAGAAGCAGGCGTGACAGAGAAAGCATCAACTGTTGGCCGTATATTATCGTCAACTTTCTCAAGTCCACCTTCAACAGACCAACCGGAATATAATCCGGGACCGTAATTCACCTCCCACCAAATAAAACTATCAGCACTTGAAGGTCCGCTAAGGACTGTTCCAATAGTTCCTGCTGGTGCATAACCGGGATAATCGGGATCTGTAATTTCTGGGTAGCTAGTTCCTGGTCCGGTACGCACATTAAGATTCGTAGTAACTCTAACAGTATCACCTATATTGAACTTGTCTCCCACAGATGCCACGATACCATCAATCACATTGCAATCAATAATCAGCGTAACACTGCCCCACGTTTCGCCATGCCCGCCTGCGTATTGTCTGATGCGTTGATGGTCAACCCAGAGACCGTTTGATAGACATGCAACATCCCACACCGTAGCGTCAGGTCTATATTGGTATGGAGTTAACCAGTGAGCGGCCCAAACAGCATCAGGGATATTGCTTATGGTAGCGAAGTCGCTAATTGCCGAGCTACAGGCTGATCCATAGACACCCGCATAGCTACCTCTCGCGTGAAGCTGGGCAGTCCAACCGGAAATGAAAGACTTAGCAGCATTACGACACGCGGTATTCGTTGTGTCGTAACCCTCTAGATCATAATAGATGATTGTACCCGACCCATCCGCCAACGCAAGTCCGAGATCGATGGCAACACCAATGGCAGCATTTGCTTCGCTTATGCCTTGGTTGTAAGCGGTAGCTGGATCATTGCTTATGCTGCCACAACTGCCACCCCAACAAGCAGATTGTGGGCCCACCCAAGTAGGGATGAACTTCCAACCTTGCTGGCTTAGTTGTGATACGTAAGAAGCTGTTAGCGCCGAGTTAGGACAACTACGACATGAACCACCGATATAGAGGTTCACTGCTCCATAAGGGCTGTTAGTTATCCAATTTTGCATTTGGCTTAGGGTGGGTATCTCGCATTTATCGAAGCCTTGTCCCACAAAGATCTCAGTTTGGCTATTCAGACTTTGTATTTTATCCTCAGCAAATGCAGTTTGTATCTCCGCATCTTCAACACTTTCATTTAACCCCTCCGACACATCCTCCGCTGGCACTACGCCATATTCCTCATCTAAAATGGTGTTGTCTTTACTAGGGGCCTTGTCGACAACACTTTGTTTTAACCCTCTCGACACATCCTCAGCCGACACGGCACCACTAAATACTGCCACAATAATCGCCAAGATCACAATCACACCCAAAACCTTCTTCCATTTATCGCCTTTTTTCATCTTCTGATATTCGCCTCCACATTTGTCGCTTCTTCCACTAACCATAAGAGATATGTTTACAGCGAAACGTACATTGTACGGAACAGTATAGAAAGCTTTAAGTAGAACTAACTTGTGTTCAACATAGACAGATAATGAAGCTATTAAAATTTGGCCCCATCCCTAACTTACCCTATAACTCTAAATTTTAAATGCATCTTTTGCGTATTCACAGCCACTCATTCATTGAATTGTAAAAGCACAACAAAAAATCCATTAAATTTGATTCTACCTGAAATGGGACCAAAAAAAAATATGTGTGTGTGTTAGAACAACTGTTTTATGATGATATAAATGGACAGCTCGCTTATAATAGAGCTAAAAGACCAAATGTGGATGCTTTTGTGATAAATACTTATTATCGGCGCTTCGAGAAGGCTTAAACAGGGAGTGATGTTTAAAATCGTTCTAATAGCGATGTGTTTCGGTGTCTGCATCTCCTACGTGGTCGAAAAGCCGAACAATAGGATAGAACAGAGAAGATTTGCAAAAGAGGGAGAAATCCCAGAAGCTAAGAAGATTTACTGATTTATGATTTGATCTTCTTCACGCTTTAACTCTCTCCGCCTTTCCTTTCCTTCCTTCCTCCATCAACTAATGCCGTGTTATCATTTCAATCACAAACAAAATCATCCAGCCGTTTCAACTAACATATCCAATATTTTATCATCTCTTCCTCCCTAAATATCTTCTTGGTTTCGTTAGATATTCATAGAGTATCCTGTAATCTCCAACTCGTACTCTTAACTTAACTACAAAGACACCACCGCTATTCTTCTTACTTCCTTCGGTTCTATCACTCTATTTTTTATTTCTAGTCCCTTCTTCTCTCTCCTTCCCTTTAACCCTCGTCTACATTGTATATCATTCCGCCACTCTATCCACTATCCCATCAAAATCTGTATCAAAACTGGCGACATAATCGATTTCTCTTCCCTTAATAAGGGCTATAGATGTGCAATCAGTAAAACTCAGCATTTTCTCTGGATATTTTAAAAATAACTTCCAAGCTTCGTTGAACACAACTTTTGATACTGGTATAATATTTACAAACCGAATTATTCCCTTCTCCTCGTTACCAACAATTAACTCTCCAACGTCAATTGCCTTTCTGACATCCTTTGTTCGATGTAAAGCAACAGTAATTGCTTCATCGAAGATGTATGTAATCAGAGGTGAAAGATGTTCTAAATTTATTCCTCATAATATCCTCTAACAAATTTACTGCACTACTATGATTTTTATCTTTTTTGTTCACATACGCTACGAAAACACCGGTATCAATGAAGATGCTCATTTATCATAAAGTATTTCATCTATTTCTTCTTCGCTTGTTATAACACCCCAATCACTTTGTAAGTTTCTAATTTTCTCTATTTCACCACCTGACAATGGCAAGGGACACTCATTGATGATAACTTCTTCCGAGTCACCAACAAGCTTAATAATTCTTGAGAACAATTCTTGTTGCGTTATCTCCATTCCAAACTTCAAAGTAAGCTCCGATTGCAATCTCTCAAATTCCTTCTTATCTACTTCCTCCACTTTTATACTTGTGCTCATAATTTAATGATTATCCCTCTGCGTTATATATACTTTTCCACTGCGTTCATACCATCACCCCCTATTTCTCTTACAGCTCTTTGATTTATCGACAAGCGTAGTTTACTGCTGCCTGAGGGTCATAAGTAGTGGCCGCCACTAGACCGCTAAAATTGAGCTTACAAACATCAAAAACACAAACAAACCCAAAATCGTCTTACCCTTACCGCCTTTTCTCATCTGATATTCACCACCATCAATATAGATAGAGGAATATATAATAACTTTCGGTTTTTTCTCTTTGACGTTTAATTAATCATAAACCCTTGGCCGTTTATCAATTTTTACTATACCTATCAAATTGTTCCTATAGTCCACTTCATAGAGTATCCTGTAATCTCCAACTCGTATTCTAAATAAACTTTTAGATCATTCAACTGTTTTTGTATCGTGAATAATTGGATCTTCCCTGAGTTTTTCTATTTTTTCTATTATCCTTTTGACGAGGACTTTGTCTGCTTTCTTTAGAAATCTCTTTGATCTATAGGAATAGCATACATTAAACCTCATACGCCCAACTCTTCTTTAAGCTCTTCGTGCGATGTTAATTTTCCTTCTGATTTTTCTATGTTATACTCTTGCAATGCCTTATAGTCATCTTCCGTCATTATGCTGTCTATATCAACCATATGCCCTTTTATATCCATTAATTCCCTCTTTACAAATTCCAAGTCCTTGTATATCATTTCCAATGTTACGGGTTTTACATTTTCCATTATTCTCCTCCTTCTTTCTTTTTTCTTTTTGTTCCCTTTATCTTCTCTCTTGCTTTCTCAATCCTACTCATCGCCCATAATGAGTTCACCACACCGAACACAAACCTCTGCATTTTCAATTCCATATCATGTGTTTAAACAATGAAACTACTGAATATAAATATTTATGCTTCAATTTCTGATATGCCTTCTATCCAAGCGTAAGTGTCAGCTACGAGCCTCACTTCGGTCATGTTCACTGAAAGACTTGACTCTTTTCGCATCAATGCCAAAACCATCATTCAAGAGCTTTCGGCTGCGCTCTTTAAGTAGCGATGAAAATTCACACAAAACAATAATAAGAAAATACAAGAAATAATGTGAATAATTAAATGAGTGGTAATTCAGATGAAGCTTTGAGATGGTTAAAACAGGCGAAAGTTTTTGATAGTGTTTACATTCCTAGTCGATATCCAAATGGTATCGCAGATGATTTAGCACCGTTTGAATAGTACGAGAAGGAGGATGCAGAAGAATGCATAAACTATGCAGGATTGATATTGGACGCGGTAATGAAATAGTAGCCGATTTTAAGGCTAGGTTTCATAAACGAAAAAAGCGAAAAGTTTTTATACTTCTAATGTCTCGTAACGAGTAACATGGTAGAAGACCTTGGCAGTGTAATAAAGAAGGGGTTCGATACGTGGAAGGCGAATTTGTGTATTTGTCTCCCGTTTCTGTTTAGTTCGATAATAACAGCCATAGTAGCACTCATAATCATGGGCAGTGCCATATTGGCAGCAGTTCCTTCGCTACCCTCTTTGATACCCTACATATCCCAACCAGATGGAATCCCACCGGAACTCATTCGACCGCTTATGTCGCAATTAAATCAAAGTATAGGTCTGATCATGGCGGCCGTCATCATCGCCGTGGTTTTAGGGCTGCTGATAAATGCGTTTTTCAGCGCCGGTGCGATTGGCATGGCGAAAGAGGCGACGGAAACGGGTAGAACCAGTCTGTCCGACATGAAAGGATACGGTAAGCGGAAATTCATTAGTTTGCTCTTTGCCGACATCATCGTTGCTTTAATCGCACTTATAGGTTTCGTTTTCTTGATCCCCGGCATAGTTTACGCACTTCCTATTATAACAACGTCTTCCGAGCCGGCACCGAATGCAATCCTTCTTGCGACCATTATGTTGGGCCTATTATGTATGTTTATCTACATGCTAATAGTAACCATTTTGTTCGCCCTCACGCGATATTCAGTTGTTATAGATGACCTTGGTGCGATAGAAGCAGTTAAGAACGGTTTTAACATGTTCATGAAGAACAAATTAGATGTCTTTTTGCTCTGGCTCGTTGCACTTGTGATAGCCATTGTTGTTAGCATTATTCTCAGTGTAATACCCTATATTGGACCGTTTTTAAACATTGTCGTATCTGTTATCGTTATTCAACCTTTAATCGTTATATGGTGGAGCAGATTCTATCTGAGTATACTGAAACCAGCGGGAGATTTATAATTAATTCATTCCCCTGAAGTTGCGTATATTTCATAATGCATTATCTTCTTATTCGATTTCTTTTTACCCTTCAATTTGCTTACAAGATCAGCGGCTTTCTCCTTGTTCTCCCTTTTCTTCAACCGCCCCATTATGCCCGCCATCTCTTTATCCTTCTCCTCTCCGCCGTATTCTACTTCACCTTCTAATAGCTCTTCCTCTTCCTCTTCCTCTTCCGCTTCTAACTCCACCTCTTCCATACTGCCTTTAATCACGTCCATTTTAAACCCTCTCTCTGCCACGCCATAGTAAATAAATATTCCCGCTCTTTGATAAATAAAGTTTCTTTTGTTTTAACTAACCTTCTCAGGATATAACTTTTTCGCTGCTGATATGATCTCCTCTATTCCGCCCCTTAGCTCTATCTCTTCCTTGTTCAACATAAACGGCTCATCCAATGCTATCTTCGCTTTGTCAAGCACCAATGTTGACCAGCTAACACTGCTCACTTGCGAACCATATCGTTTCATTACTTCCGCCTTAAAAAAATCGCGCGTTTGCTCGGGTGCATTACTGAGTGCATATCTTACCCGATCAGGAAACGAAGACCAATTTACCTGCGGTAATTTACTCTTTGCAAATGCCATTGAATCTGAGGGATTGAACAGGCAGGCGCTACTGCCCTTCTTGCCCTCTATGTATTCCTGTACGCTTTCATCCAGTAAGGCATACTGGTTACATATGCTTATTCCTTCCGAAGCGCTTTTGGGTTCATAATTCACAAGCAGCGCCAATTTCGTTACCCAATCTATGCCATCCACATATTTCTCCATGTGCCGAGCCTCTAAATCGTCTAACAGTTCCCTAAACCCTTTCAGACCCAGTTCATCCCACTTACCTAGTTCCGTACCACCAAATTCATGCATCTGCTCTATCGCATCCAAATAGAACTGTAATATGGATACTGCATCGGTCACCTCACCGCTCTTCAATTTTAGCTGCCACTTGCATTCCTGTGTATCCAATGACAGTTTCTTAAACGCACTCACAGGATCCTCTATCGCAGGTGCATTGTCTAAGAACCCTGACTCAAAGGCGCAAATCACCTGCGCTTGTACTATATCGCGTAAGAAAATCGCATATTGCGACCGAAGTGCTTCGTAATGGATGTCGTGCAGTCGCCAGTACTGATGCGCAGCATGGGGCTGGTCTCTCGTGTTCAATATGCCTCGCTCGCGTGTAGTGGAAAGAGAAGACTTATGGGCTACAAACATAGCCCGCGGCGAAATTACGAACTTCACGCTTCCTTTTCTTATCATGTCGCCAGAAACAACATCTCCTGACCCGGTAAACAAGATTCTCGTAATTATCCAGGGTAATAAAGCCTTTTCTACGCGACTCCAATCCTTGCACGCTTCCCTTTTGGTTATTATATTGCCATGCGTAGCGTACGTATTGGTCTTTATCCTTCCCTTCTTTCCTTTCTCCTTCCACCTGCCAAGAGAAGTAAAGAAGTTGGCGACATTATTCTTATGGATACGCACTTCCTTCTTTAACGCCAAACTCGCCTCCCGTGAGCCCACATAGGCATATATCTCTGATGCCTTATCATATGCCACAGCGTCAAAGGGATTGTTGTACGACGGTGTCGATATTTCGAGATGGCCCAGATCGTTATAAATACGACTGCCGTTTTTGCCATATGAGGACAATATTCGCGATTCGTGCGCTTCTTGCGTGATCTCCATAACCACGTCCCAGTTGACATCCCGCGAAAATTTACCGTGTTTTATTCCTTGTATCGCAGCATTAACGAGCAAGGACGGATTCATACCCGCTTTGGCACTCACTGGGTATTCCTGCTCTATGCCTCTTATCTTATTCTCTGTACCTGCGCTCTTCATCCGCTCACTCATTAATCTTTAATATGCATTCTGCAAGTATAACAGTTTCTCCTCTATATCTGATCGCCCCCCTTCTCGCCCTGCTTTATCTCTTCTATCTTCTTTCTTATTGACGCATCGTCCCAGCCATCAAGTTCATCAAACCGATATGTTTTGTTATTAGAATACAACAATGAATCTAGGTATGGATTTCTTACGATTCTATTCCTTATTTCCCGGCTTAGCTCCTCCTCCCAGCCCCTTATGTCTTCCTCTTCTGCAAGTAGCCGCACAAGAACCTGTCTTGCGCCTTCTCCTCTACCCTGCTCTTGGAAAAAGACCACTACCGCACTGGGCATCCTCGCGAGTTCTGGATACCGCTCAAACAGCCGCGCATATTCATCACTGCTCGGTCGGCCAATGTCGATCTTCACATTTGGCTCATTAATTATCGTTATCTTATTCCAGCTCAGTGCCGCATTCTTGTATTCCGATGCGAGTTTCACCCTTAGCTCAGCTCTTGAACCCTTCGGTGGATATAGCATTGCTTCCCCTATATCCTCCTCCGTCAGTATTCGTTCCACCCCTATCTTATCTGCTACACTCTCGTATAAGTCAGAATCACAGAGATTGGTGAACTCAAAAGAAGCCGCTATCTCTTTCTCTTCCATACCTTCCATCTGGTACTTGCTCCGGTAATCGAATTTACCCTTTGGTATATGCTTATAATCAAACTCGCCCAACTCATTCTTTATCACCCATAACTTCATCACCCATTCTATACGACGAAGAACATATGGGTCCTCTAGCAGGCCCTGATCGAACTTGGCGCAAATACGCTTAAACGTGTCCAAACAGTATTTATCCCAATAAGACACTTCTCGCTCCTCAAACAACTCCTCTATTGCCGCAATATAATAACTCATAATATAATCTGTGACTGACTGCGTCCTACCATTCATTAGCCGTATTCTCCAGTCCCCACTTATGTTCTCGGAAATATCTTTAAATGTTTGTAGCGGATTCCGGATCTCTTCCACATGCGTAATTTTACCCGATTCTATTGCATCTATTACGTATGATGTAATAGCATTATTGAGCAGCCTCGTGACCTCAGAACGAACTCCTTCGCCTGATGTTACATGCACACGATATGTATCCTTTGTGCTCAATGGCTCATCTCTCAGGGATAATATTGGCCACTGTGAAGGTGATTCGGTAAGTACCCTCTTTGAGACCATCGCTTTTGGCGATAGTACATATTTTATGTGCTCTTTATCTGCTACATAGCCGCCCGCGCCAAAAAATATCTTACGAAGCACTAAAAACGGGATGAGCAGGTTCTCTTTACCTACATATTTCTTCCGCTCTACAATATAAGATTCATGTGTGCCACGGCTATACCGCTTGTCTATCTCCACGTTTGCTTTCCAGCATTGGATATATGAACTAGAATTCACACTTTGTTTCCGTTTCTCCCGATATTTCTCGTTCGCTTTCTCCACGCCGATCTGCATATACAACTCCGTTGCTTTATCATATTTTAGCACTTCAAATGCGTTTCTACATTCTGGCGTGGCTATCTCTAAGTGACCACCGGTGCATATATAAATTCGTGAGCCATTACGCAAAAAACCATCGTTCCGCCTTCGCATCTTCGAGCAGATTGCTTTCGAACCGTCGAAAAAAGCATAATGCTCAAGTGCATGGATCACTTCATCTACATGATAAAACCTTGCGTATCTGTACAAGTTAGGTGATTCTGAGCTTATTCCCACTCTGAATTCATGCTCTAATCCTTGCCATCTGTTCAAATCCACCCGTTCCATTTTCTTGGGGGCTCAAATTAAAAATGCATTCCGGTTTCTTCCTCTGGCAGCGCCTCATAGCCGGACGCAATCATCTCTTCTGCCCTTCTCTGCACGAACTTATCAAACCCTTCTATTAAGTGCCGCATGCTCACACCTATCTCCCCTACATGCTTATATCTCTTCTGTAACGCCTCTGCCTTACTTCCGGCATCTAATATCGACTCAAGCCCTTCCTTATCCCACATAACCCTTAGTTCTTCATCTTTTATTGTTCCTTTCTTCAGCATCAACATTGTTCGCTCCTCTAATGCCTTATCTTGCGCATAGCCGAATATCTGTGCGATGAACCGTCCGGTTATTGTGTCCTCTCGCTTTATCCGCCCTATCTCTGTCTCAACAAGAGTATTACTGTACATGTATCCGACAATCTCATTCACCAGATACGACCTTGTTTCCTCATCTCCGCCCTTCTCCTTTACCAGATGGTAATCGAGGGGGAGCGTATTTGCATAAATGGAAGCGATGGAATATGCCGCTTCTCTATCAGGCTGTGAAACTTCAATTATTTTGTCAAATCTCGATCTGAATGCAGAATCAATAAGGTGCAATCGGTTTGTTGCGCCTATCACAGTAAGGTGCGGGTGTAGTGCATGAAACCCATCTAAAATATCCAGTAATTGTCCCGTAACTCTTTCGGGTGCACCGGATGACCCAGAATACATGCCCCTTTCTTGTGCTAATGCGTCTATCTCATCAAAGAAGATCACACCATAGTCATTCTCACCCTCCTCTAATTTATCATTTGCCGCCTTAAACACCAGCCGCACATTCTTCTCCGACTCGCCGAGCCACATACTGAAAAGCTCGCCTGCACCCACCTTTACAAATTCACAGTTGGGTAATGCCGATGCTAAAGCCTTTGCGCACATTGTCTTTCCACAGCCCGGCGGACCATACATCAGTATCCTTCTGGAGGATTCACCATATTTTGTGTAATCATCCGGATTTACCATTGGAAGAATAATGCTCTTTATTAATTCCTGCTTTACCTCTTTTAAACCACCAATATCATTAAAGCTCGCGCCAGGACTCTTCGTGACTTCATAGCGTGAATAATCCTTTGATCTATAGGCCCGCAGTATATCAAACGTTCCAGGAAGAAGACCTACTTTCATACCTTCTCTTAGCTTTTCCTTCTCTTCTTCTCCCAGCCGCTTATATAACCTGCCGCGGCCCTTCCCTATTGATATTTCGGCTACCCAACCATCGTCATATTCGTCTTTTATCAGCTCTTCTACTTCTCCAACCTCTAAATCCACCCTACGATCATACCCCCTCGTGATACCTATTGTAAACCCACTGGGGTTATTCCTATCAGGGATGCGACCTACGAATACATATTCACCCGCTTGTAGCGCCTCTATCTCTTCCGCAGCAAGCGTTCCGTAGGGCAACGCTTTTAAAGCGCCATTCAAATTCACAATTGCGCTGTCTTCTAGCTTCTCTATTACGAACCCACAGTCTAAAGGAGGTGACCTTGATTTTGAAACGAGCTTCTCTAAATCTGCTTTATACGCCTCGGTTTCTTCATATTTGCGCCTTAATCTCCGATACTCGCTCTCTAATCGCTCATACTCATATCTTGGTATATAGTCCTCCGTCTCCATACGTATCCCCATTAAAAGATAGAACTTGGTTTTATAAAAAAGCTTTCGTTAAAAAAGAAAGCATCACCAAAGAAGCTGGTTATTTTAATTACTATATAATCTAGCCTTATATATATATTCTTGATGCATTGCAATTTGTAGCAAATACATGGCTCAAAATAAAAGCGTATCGACATAAGACACATAATACGATGAAAGAAGAGAAGAGAAAGATACAACTTACTGGTGGTTCGACTTTTACTGTCTCGCTACCTATAAAATGGGCAAAGGATGTAGGAATAAAGCAAGGCGATGAACTCTCTTTGGTTCAGCGTACTGACAACTCGCTCATTCTAACGCCCGTGAGGGATAAGAGAGAGCAGATAAAAAGCGCTGAACTCGTTCTATCAGAACAAGAAAGCTTTGAGGGGAACTTCCGGTGTATCATCGCCCATTACCTCGTCGGATATGACATCATAAAGCTCTTGTTCCCAGACGGTTTTGGCGCTGATGAAAGGAAGCGGATAAAGGATGAGGTAAGAAAGAGGCTTATAGGTATGGAGGTCGTTGGTGAATCCGCGGGTGAAATAGTGCTCAAGAGTTTCTTGAAGTACGAGGACTTTACGCTACGGGATGCGATACGTAGTATGTCCATGATAATATTGTCAATGCAAGAAGATGCAATCGCGTCACTTGATACACGCGATCTTAACCTTGCGGCTAATGTTGTAGAGCGAGATAACGAGATAGATAGATTCTATTTGCTAATTGTGAGGCAGCTTAAGGCTGCGATGAGCGACTCCGAGCTTGCGAAGAAGATAGGCGTGGGCCGACAGCGCGATAGCCTGGGTCACAGAATAATAGTAAAGAGCATGGAGCGGATCGGTGACCATGTAGAGAACATAGCAAAGAATTCTATGATGATGTCATTACCGGGCGAATTTAAGGGCTTAGAAGGCATAAAAGAGGCAGGTGTTTCTGCTAAAACTCTGTTCATTGCGACGTTAGCTTCATTATCTGATTTAGATATAAAAAAGGCGAATGAAGCGATAAAAGCTGCAACTATTCTTTCTGATGCTGTTGAAGAGATAAATGAGCGAATACTGGCAGAAGAATGCTCTGTCACCGACAAAATACACGCTCTTTCTATACTGGCGAGTTTAGGCAGGATAGCGAAGTATTGTGAGGATATAGCAGAAGTAACGATAAATATGGGCGTAAGTGTAGCAGGGGAATTGAGGCTTTAATATACGTTCCAATAATAATCCGATTTGCTAGGTTACAGGTTAAAGTAAAGTAATGTAAAGGAAGATCAAAACAAAAAATAAGAAAAATGAGTGAAGTTTTTTACTTCACTCCGCAACTGGCTCCGGTTCCGGACTCGCGCCTTCTTCTGGTTCAGGAGCTGCACCTGCTGGTGCTTCTACTGGCTCTACAACACTCTCAAGCTCAACAATGTGCATGCCTCGCTCCGTCAACGCTTCTACCTGTGCGTATACCTGTCTGTCGCGGTAATGCTTCATAGTCGCTGCTCCCGAAGGACATACTGAATTACAACCACCACAGCCCTTACAAACCGCTTCATTAACTGTCATCACCTGTATCACCTCGTCAAGCTCGAGTGCTCCGTACGGGCAGACCTCTGCACAAGTCCCACACCCGATGCAAACCTCTTCGTTTATCTGCGATATCGCGGGTTCTATCTTCGCCTTCAACTGTACCAAATAGAGCAAGGAACCAGAAGCTGTCGCTTTGCCCTGTGCTATACTATCGGTTATATCTTTCGGACTCGCACAGCATCCCGCAATAAAAATACCATCGGTTGCTGTATCAACAGGTCTTAATTTTGGATGTGCCTCCATCAAGAATCCATCAACTGATTTTGATAGCTTTAGCATATTTATTATGCTCTCCACACCCTTGTTGGGCTCCAGACCCATACCAAGCACAACTATGTCCGCTTCTCTCTCATACGGCTCGCCAAGTAGCGTGTTCTCGGCACGTATTACTACTCGGTCACTGCCCGGTTTCTTATATATCTCACTGGGAAGTCCTCTCATATACGAAACACCACTCAGCTTCACATCGCCATAAAACTCCTCAAAGCCTTTGCCAAACGCTCTTATATCCTGGAAAGTCACCGTTATGTTCGCATCAGGCAGTTGCTCTTTTGCTAAGTACGCCTGCTTCGCTATGTACATACAGCATACCCTTGAGCAGTATTCATTCCCTACCTGTTTATTCCTTGACCCAACACAACTTATAAAGACAATATCTTTTACCTCTTTCCCGTTTAGCTCTATCTTGCCACCCGTAGGTCCGCTTGGAGCTAATAGCCGCTCAAACTCTAAACTCGTAATTACATTTGGATACTCTGCATACTTGTATTCCGCTGATACTCGTGGGTCCACGAGGTCATACCCGGTTGCTACTATAACCGTTCCAACGGTTAACTCTTCTATCTCCTCTTTCTGCTCGAAGTCTATTGCGCCAGGACATGCTGCCATGCAAGGTGGTACTGCTTTACCGTCCTTTATAGTTTCCAGCGTTGCATCTCCACACTTACCCTCTTTTAGCAACAAACAATGTTCCGCATCTATCGTATAAGCTGGCGGAACCGCAAACGGGAACGGTATGTATATTGCACTTCTCGTGCTCAAGCCCTCGTTGAATTCGTCTGGTATATCCTTCACCGGGCATGCTTCTATACAAGGCGTGCAATCCTTGCATTTCTCAGAATCTATGTATCTCGGCTTCCGCTTTACCTTTACGTCAAAATTACCGATATAGCCGCCTATCTCTTCAACCTCGGAATAATCCATTAGATTTATGTTCGGATGTGCACCCACTTCTATCATTCGCGGCGTCATGAGTGAAGTTGCACGCTCGAGAGTCGGGAAAAATCGGCTTAATTGTGCTACGTGCCCACCAATAGACGGCTCTTTCTCCACCATATGCACCTTGTAGCCACCATTCGCGATATCAAGTGCCGCGTACATCCCGGTTACACCGCCGCCAATCACTAGCACTTCTGGCGTAACCTCCACTTCTCTTTCCTCTAGGGGTTCCAATAGGGTACACCTCGCAACTGCACTTTTTACCAATTCCTTCGCCTTCTCTGTCGCCCCACTAATAAAATCACCGTGTGGCCAGCTACAGTGCTCCCTTATGTTCGCCATTTCATAGTAAAACGGGTTCAATCCCGAATCCGAACAGGTCTTTCTGAATGTGGGCTCGTGCATCCTCGGCGAACAGGAAGCCACTATCACTCTATTGATCGTACCCGCTGCTAGGTCTTTTCTTATAAGGTCCTGTCCGGGATCTGAACACATAAAAATGTAATGCCGTGCCACAACAACGTTCGGCAAGGACGCCGCATACCTCATCACCTCATCTACATCTACCGCCATCTTTATGTTTATACCGCAGTGGCAAACATAAATGCCGATTCTTGGATTGTCCTCTGGTGCTCCCGCCGCTACGCCTTCTATACTATCCATCGGCGGGATTTTTGTGTAATCATATTCTTCTTCTTCAGCCATTTTTTTACCTCCTTTATTACGCCCCTATCTTCTCCGCCATTTCTATTAACGACTTACTTCCTATGCACATCTCTTCTTCTATCTCTGTTACCGTAGGTACTACGCTCGCTTTGCCTCGTGCTAATACGGCAAGAAGAGCGCCAGCCGCTCCTTTTGCCTGCGCAACGCTGTCAGGAATATCCTTTGGCCCCTGAGCGCATCCGGTAACAAAAACGCCGGCTACATCTGTATCTACCGGTCTGAGTTTTGGATGTGCCTCTTTTGCAAATTTATCATCCGTCAATGGGACTCCCATCATCTCCAATAGCTTGTCCATGCCTTCACTCGGTTTCAGACCTACACCAAGTATTACAAGGTCTGTTTCGAGCTCAATAGGCTCACCAAGCATCGTATCTTCTGCTCGCACTACCACTCTATCACTACCGGGTTTCTTGTATATCTCGGATGCCAGGCCCCTACGATAGCTAAGTCCTTCTCCTTTTACACGGTCATAAAATTCCTCAAAGCCTTTTCCAAATGCCCGCACGTCTTGATATAAAACAGTTATGTTGCAGTCCGGGATTTTCTCCTGTAGCAAATGTGCCTGTTTCGCTATGTACATACAGCATACACGAGAGCAGTATTCGTATCCCGTTTGTGCATTTCGCGAACCAACACAAGACAAGAATACCGCATCTTTTGGCTCTGGCATGTCACCTATCAATATCCTACCCATTGTGGGTCCACTTGCAGATGAGTAACGTTCAAACTCCAAGCCGTTAACTACATTGGGATACACGCCATACTTGTATTCGGGCATACACTCCGGCTCAATGATGTCATAACCCGTTGCTACTATAATCCCGCCAACGTTTAGCTCTACTATTTCATCCTGCATATCATGGCGTATCGAAAGGGTATCACATGCCATAACACAAGGAGGTGCTTCATTCTTGGTTACTTCCTCGCCTCGCTCTTTCTTCTTTATCGCTTCCGCTGTGCTCTCAAGCGTTGCTTTTCCACATTTACCCTTCTTTATCATCAAACAAGTCTCGCCATCTACGGTGTAAATAGCGGGAATTGCAAATGGGAATGGCCTATATATTGGTGCTCTTTTCATCAGCCCTACATCAAACTCGTTTGGAAACCTGCCCTTCAACCTACAGACTTCTTCGCACGTCGAGCAGCCGGTACATGACTTCTCATCTACGTATCTCGCTTTCTTTAGTACTTTCACTTTGAAATTACCGATTGACCCTTCTACTCCCACTACCTCGGAATAAGACATCAGATTTATGTTTGGATGTCCGCCCACATCCACCAGCCTTGGCGTTAGAATACAAGCGGAACAATCAAGCGTTGGAAAAGTCTTATCAAGCTGTGCCATATGTCCACCAATGGAAGGTAATCTTTCAACAAGATGCACCTTAAACCCAGCATCTGCGATATCCAATGCCGCATACATACCCGCTATTCCTCCACCTATCACTAACGCTTCCGGAACCACATCTACCTCCGTCTCTTCCATCTTCTCTAAAAGCGATTTTTCCACTGTATCTTTTATTGATTCCATCATGCGTCGGGTCGCCTCTATCTTTTTCGTCCCCGGCGTATCCTTAGCCTTCTCTACTTCTTCTACCGCTTCTGCGCCTTCTACCCCTTTTACTTCTTCTTCTGCTTCTTTTACTTCTTTTACTTCTTTCTCATCAGTTTCAGCTTCAGTCGCCATACCTCTTTCACCCCTGCTGAATAATCTATTACAATCTATATATAAATTTTTTGGTTTTTTCCTTCCGTATTCGTAATTCCTAATTCGTAATTCCCTGACTATGGCGCCAACCGTCTCCTATCGCGAGGGAAAAGCACCACATCCCTTATGTTTTCTATTTCCAGCATGCTCATCAACAGCCTTTCAACGCCAAGACCCCAGCCCGCATGCGGCGGCATTCCATAACGAAAAGCGTCAAGATAAAACTCAAAACTATCTGCACTCAGCCCTTTTGTTTCTATCTGCCGCTTCAATAACTCGTACGAATGGACACGCTGTGAGCCCGAAGAGAGCTCTAATCGCGGATGCATCAGATCAAACGCATTGCAAATATCGCCACTTTTTCCGTCGACATCCGCAGGCTGTGCATAAAACGGCTTTATCGCACATGGCCAATCGGTAATGAAATATAGTTCGCCTATTATCGTGCCCAGGGTACGCTCAGCGGAAGTGCCGATGTCTTCACCCCACTCTATCTGCTCACCTTCTCCAGAAAGTAGTTCTATTGCTTCATCATAGGTTATCCGCCTGAACGGTATCGCCGGAACTTCCAGAGTCACATTCAGTTTAGCTAAGCCAGGATACCCCACAACCCTTGAATATACAAACGCAATAAGCTCCTCTAATAGCGTCATTACTTCCTTATCCGACACAAATGCGAGTTCTACATCCACCGATGTCGCTTCGTTAAGGTGCTTCGTAGTGTCATGCTCCTCCGCGCGGAATATCGGCGCTATCTCGTATACGCGGTCAAATCCGGAAGCCATGAGTATCTGTTTGTAAAGCTGTGGGCTCTGATTTAAGAACGCTTCACGTTCAAAATAGGATATAGGGAATAGCGCGGTGCCGCCTTCTGTCGCTGCACTTACTATCTTTGGTGTGTTTATCTCTATAAGCCCTCGTTCATCAAAGAAATCCCGCATCGCTTTAAGCATCAAACTACGGACAATAAAGATGTGTTTTGTTCTCTCTGTTCTCAAGTCCATGAATCTCGCATCCAACCGTGTATCTAGCTCAGCACCCACTTTTCCCGTGGTATCCAGAGGTAAGACTTGCGATGACTCGCTTAGCACCTCCATCTGCCGTGGTATTATTTCATACCCATTCGGCGCTTTCTTCTCGCCCTTTACTTCGCCCTCCACCACCACCACGGATTCACGTGGGACTCTTTTCACGTGGTCGAACAGCGCCTTATCTACTTTCTTCTTGGGTAGTGTAATCTGAGCAAAACCGCTTATGTCACGCACAATAAGGAAGAAGACGCCACCTAAATCTCGCTTCTCATGCACCCAACCCGCTACGCTTACTCGTTCTCCAGCGTTGGCTGCCGTTATTTCATTTGTATACTTCCTGTTCTGTATCTCTAACATGTTCTCTAAATAATACAGTAAACATTATAAAACTCTCGGATTGGGAACGAATTCAAGTGCCTCTGATTTCGCTCAACACCCTTTATTACTAGTCATTCAAACAACAGCCGGGAAAGCATGCTCTTCTTTTCCGCCTTTTCCACTGCGTTTCGCTCTTCACCCGGTAATTCCGCTTTTATTTTCTCACTTGTCACCATCTCCACAGCTCTACCGCCGTGCTCGCTTCTTCTCGGCCGCACATCAACAAGAATGGGCATCTCTATGCTCGGACTCGAAAGCAGTGCAACACCTAGAGGTACTCGCTTAATTTCCTCTTCCATCTCACTGCTCATGAATTCCAGCCCCCTGCTCAACGCTCGGATGTCATTGGCGTTAGTAACACGGAGTATGATCTGCGTATTACACTGTGAAATGACGTTCTTATCCACACGAGCAGGTCTTTGCGAGATGACCAGCATACCGAGCCCGAATTTCCGGCCTTCCGATGCGATAGTACGCATAATATTTGAACTGACTGCTTTTTCAAATCCGCGCTCAGGACAGAAGTTATGTGCCTCCTCGACAACGAGCATAAGGGGTGGTATCTTATCCATCTTCCGCCCTTCAAATACCTCTTTGCAGATACGATAAACGATCAACTGCTGTAATTTCGGATCCGCGCCTTTCATGTCCACTATTGCTGCTTGACCCACCTTTACTAAGTCTTCTATACGCGTGGGGCTGTCGGACAGTATACCGGTCTCGCGGATCCTTTCCAGGAAGTGGACCATTCTCCACTTAGCACTGCTTTTGCTCTCCGTCACCTTCTTAATAATGTCCTCAATAGTATAGAACTCCTTCTTCGCCTTTATGTCATTTATACACTGGTATAAAACACCTAATTGAGCATCAGATAGTGGGAACAGGTCATATAGCTCACTTACGCTTAGATTTATCCCATCTATACGGAATAACTTATCCGCTTCCGGATTTATAGAGAAATTCGCAGGTGTATAAATAACGACTTTAGAGGCGTATCCTTTAGGTGCAATATCCAATTTTTCCAACTGTTTCCGCTCATCATCATTTCTGTTCTCGTATTTCAGCGATAAATATTCGCCATGAGGGTCAATGATAAGCAAAGGGACGTTCTTTTCTAGGAGTTCCTCTATCAGCACGCCCGAAGTGTATGATTTTCCACTGCCGGTCTTCGCCAATATGCTGCAATGTTTCTGGATAAGTTCCTCCTTCCTCAGATACACAGGTATATTGCGTCCCTCTAGCGTACCCAGGTGTATTCCACCCGATTTCAGTCCCAGAGAGTCCATGATGAACGTTTGATCCGCCTTGAAAACCTTCACATCGCGTGCTAAAGTGCTCTTCGGCTGCTTTAAAAACCCTCTGTCGTCTTTATAGCCTAGAATCTCCGCAGTCGCCACCTTCTTATCTGCATCCACTATAGACAGCACTCGCCCCAGTATCCACCCGTCCAATTCGCTCCAGATTTTTATGTACTCGTTTCGCCTCACATCGCCAGTAACGACAAAATCGAATTCATGCAGACCCACTTCGCCTGAGATGGTACCTACTAATTTATACATCTTGTGCTATCCCGGACAGTTTTAATCTGTCATCAAAAGAAAAGAAAAGAAAACAAAAGAAATCAAATCAATTTCGCATTCACTATTCCGTCCTGACCGGGTCTGTTGGTAACAACCGCATCACCAAGTTCTGTCTCTATAACGGCCCCTTTTGTGGTTATATTTCGCCTTGCGAAGAACGGATTTGCAAGATTCTTCTTCACTGTTATTATCTTAGCCTCTTTTGTGGTCCCACTCTTCATGTCTGTAACATTTGCAAATTCACATCTGAGCAACCGCATTTTTACACTGCTGCCTCTTGCTATGATCTTCCTCCTTCTTGTCTCGCCGATAATAGTATCTGCTGGCGGCCGGCCAGCCTCATACGCTCTCTTTTTGCGGTGACGATGAAGTCTACCGCCCGAACATTTCCGTCTTGATTTTCCTTGCCATCTCATTTTCTACGGTCCTACAAAACCACATTCTTCACACGTATATAAATTACTTTGCTTCCTACACTTAGCACATCTTCCTATCTCTACTTTCCCACATTTAGGGCAAGGGAAAACTGTAAAGCCCTTCTCCTGTAATTTCACTCCGCAGGACGTGCAATACTCTGTCATAACATGCGCCTCTCCTTTTTATTTTTATCTTCGCCTTTCCTTCATTCGCCGTCGTCATGTCCACCACGGTAGACGGCATACGATACTTACACTTACTACCATGTATAATAATATCTACCAAAGATCTTATCTCCACTTCTTCTACGCATGTCGGTGGAGTTCTACCGGATACATTCGCACTTGTTGCGGTTATGGGCCCGGTCTCTTCTATTATCCGAGTTGCGATTTCATTATCCGGAAATCGGACGCCAAGAACATCTGATTCTGCAGTTAAAAGTGCGGGCACTATTTCTTTCTTCTTCAATAATACCGTGACCGGTCCTGGAAGCAGTGCAAAAAGGAGTTCTGATATTTCTGGATCGGCATACGCGACATTGTGCAGCATCTCAAATGATGAAACCGCGACTGAGATGGGCTTCGAAACATCTCTACGTTTTAGTCTATATACTTCCCGTACTGCCGTTTCGGATAACGCATCAGCGCCTAAACCGTATACCGTTTCTGTCGGGTAGACAATAGTGCCACCGCGTTTTATTATGGCTATTGCAGCTCGTATTTGGGATTCTATATCGCTTTTCATATTCTTTATTAAATTGGAAACCTCAACAGCGCTGCAACCCCCCCCAGCCCTTTAAGCCTCTTCCCCGGCTCGAACTCTGTACTGAACACCACTATTCTCCCTCTTTCCCGTTCCACCCGCTCAAGCAACCTTTCTATCGCCTCTCGCCCTTCACCCTCACCCTTTGGCCCTTTGCCCCCCTCCTCCGCCACTTCAAACGCCATAAGCTTCTCATCGCAGACCATAAGGGACTCTATTGCACCATATTCCAACGCCTTCATTACTTCTTCCGTGCCATACACTGCCTTTCCACCCTCATCTTTGCTTATCTCCGCCATTAACTGGTCCATCAGGGCAACTTCCCGTGTCAGCCGCTCCTCTTTTCTTAGCTGTTCCACCGCGCCCCTCTTCAATACTTCTATGAACCCTGACACCCCAATTGAAGACGTCGGCACAATTCTTGCTCGTGTCGCAAATTCGCGATCTTTAGCCTTCACAAACGATAAGAAATCGTCCTTTATGAAGCCCGGGCCCGCAATGATTATTGCTTCTGGATCTAATGTCTGAATCGAGTTCTTCAAGTGTTTCAACACGTCCTCAAAGAAAACCGTCTTGTTACTTCCACCATCGCCTTTTCCAGAACCATATCGAACGGAAAAGAGCTCGTCCACACCATATTGCCGCACTATACCAGCAACCGCTTCCCCGTCCTCTATTGTGGCTATTATTACGTCTGGCGAGTCAACGACTTTCTCAGCCTCTCGTAACCGCTTCAACTGATGCTCTTTCCAATCCTTCATAATGGAAAGCTGTACTCCCGGCTCGATGTTAAATGTATGATAAGAGCCCAACTCGGTATCCAGCCCTTCCTCAATTATGCCTTTTATACGCAACCTGCGCGAGAATTTATGGAATTCTACATTTTCTACCCTCATGCCCAACCTGATCGGTTTCTTTTCTATTTTGTCCGGTCTGACCTTATCTGTCGCAGCGTCTATCCGCCTATACGTAAGAGAATAGACGAGGTCACCGCTTTCTATCACATGCTTGAGATGCCATAAGTCGTCTAACGACTCCGGAACCAGAGCTATTTCTCCGGTGGGCTTTCGGCCCCCCTTTATCTTCCGCTTTAAGATTTTCATATTATTCTAATTTCTTATACCCGAAAAGGTCTCTTATATACTTCTCTAATTCCTTAATTCGATGGTCATCGCGGTTTCGTGGTCTATTAAGTGACACCCTCAGCACTTCCTTTACCTTTGTCGGACGGTCGGATAGCACAATTATGCGATCTGCCATGTAAATAGCTTCCAGCGGGTCATGAGTAACGAAAATAGCAGTCATATCCCACTCCTTCCAGATCCGTAGTATCTCATCCTGCAAATCCTCTCGTGTTCGTAAGTCCAAGCCGGTAAGGGGCTCATCCATAAGTAATATGCTCGGCTCGGTTACTAGCGCTCTTGCAAGTGCAGCCCGCTGTTTCATTCCGCCACTTAACTCGTGCGGAAATGCATCTGCGAAATCCAACAGTCCCACCATCGAAAGAGCCTTGCTCACAACAACTTCATCCCTATCGCTAACCCGTCCCCTTTTTAACTCAAGAGCGAGTTTCACATTCTCTTCCACCGTTCTCCAGTAGAGCAGTCTCGACTCCTGGAAGACTACGCTTAGATCGTCGAGGTAACCATCTGTTATTTGCTCATTACCGTGAATGAAAATTCTACCTTCGTCCAGGTGTGCAAGCTGAGCGATTATGCGAAGAATTGTTGTCTTGCCACAACCCGAAGGACCCAATGCGCAAATAAATTCGCCCTGACATATATCGAAATTGACATCATCCAATACAACAAGAGCGCCAAAACGTTTATGCAGTCCCTCAATCCTTAACACTTCTTTTACCTTTACCTCTTCCATCGCCTCATATACCTCCTGTCTATGTAGTTGAACAGACCATAATCGAACACAATGATTATTATTGCACAACAGAGTGTCCATGCGAATACATACTCTATCGCATAGACTTCATATGAGATCCATAGCATGTAACCTATCCCACACGCAGCGCCAAAGACCTCGCCTAGTATAACTACCTTCCACGCAACTTCAAAAGAGGTCTTAAATGCAGAGAAGGCATAAGGGTAGAGCATAGGCATTATTACCTTTCGCAATATTCGCAGCCGATTTCTTGTGCATGTATGCGCCATCTCAATTAGACTTTCGTCCAGCTCTTTTACGCCCTCCCATAGATTTATTATGAAGAACGGGATGACGGCAGCGGTAATTGCCAATATGGGTGTCATATCCGAGAGTCCAAACCAGACAACAAAGATCAGCACCCAACAGAGCGAAGGAATTGATTCAAATAACGGATACACCACCGACCTGACGGTGTATTCGGCCATCTTGCTGTATCTCGGCAATATACCACACAGAGCGCCCACACAAGAGCCCAAGAGAGTCCCAACAAAGACTCGGTAGCAGGTCACCCCAATTTGATACCAGCCATCAGGTGTGGCTAAGATAGAAAAAAATGAGTATGCCGTCTCCACCGGACCCGGAAACAGAGGCGAATTGTAATATCCTGAAATGACAAACCAAAGAACCAAAAAGGCAGATATGGCGAAAACAGAATAAAATATTTTTGCTCTCATCGTCAGTCATATACTTACAAATGCATTCGCTGGATCTGGAACCTCTGTTATGATGCCTCGATCTTTTGTAAATTCGAAGATGGTCATAACAGCATTTCTGTTTTCTTCTGTGATTGGTGTGAGGAATATGGCATAATGATTGTAGTAAGCAGTCTTGTAATATTCCGCATTGCCACCGAATTTATCGGCATACCACTTGCATATATCATCTATATGCGCCTCACCATAAGTCTTCGACTCTATGAGTGCATCTATTGTGTCTTCTGCCCGGTCTTTGTGTTTCTCAACGAAATCTGCATTGACTACGAGCAGTGAAGCAGGCGGATAGTCACCATACTCCTGCTTGAATGCTTCATCAACATTCCACACCTCTTGGTATTTATTGCTATAATAGGACTTTACGGATACATCGCCAAGCATTAAAGAGGCGTCGATATCGCCCTTATCTAAGAGCGTGGGTAGCATAGGGGCTGCTTTATTTATGAGTTCTAACTCATCTTCTTCTATGCCATAGTTCCGCCTCAGCATCGCCAAGAAAATTGTTGTGGTCGTGGTTTTAAGGCCGGGAACGCCAACTTTCTTACCTACAAGGTCTTCCGGCCCATTGATGCCACTGTCATTCCTCGCGAATACCCGGGCTACACCGTCCCCTCTTTCCAGACCGTGATGGGAGACGTAAATACGCGCAATCTTCAATGGAATACCCTTATCATAAGCGATAGCGAAGGCTGCTGTTGACATCTCACCCATATCGCCACCACCGGCCATCAGGTGTTCATTGAAGTTGAGCGTCTTCTCGATTTCCATTTCAATCGGCGGATTTACAAACTCGTTCTCCAGCGGATAACAGAGTATGTAATGAGCGAAAAAGGGGCCCATGACCACTCGAACTGGCGGTTGCGACTCCGGTTGTTGTTGCATAAGCAGGACAAAACTCGTTCCGATGATTACTAAACAAACCACAATCAACAGTACATTTTTCTCGTTTTGTCTGACCATGTCTATCCTAAGAACAAATAACTAAAATGGCTATATAAACATATCCTTTTATGTTCATATCCATTAATAAAAGAACATATCATGAAAATGACGGGATCTGAATACACGGATGCTATTCTCGAATTCCTTATCAAGAACGGACAGGCCAGCAAGTATGCTATAGCAAAGGGTACTATCATTGCTTATCCAACAGTTCTGAGGAATCTCCCGAAAATGGTGAACGCTCATGTCATACACAAGATTGGCGATGGTAAGAGGGGTGCGGAAATCTACGCCGCAACTCCAAAAGGGACCATCATTGCATATTTTCATGGTCGTGTGCGCACATCAGAACTATTTATGGCTCTGCCAGCTATTATGAAACATGTCCCGTTATCGTTGGAGGATTTACCGGCAGTCAAGGATCCTTTTGGATTCATTATAGAGGAATTGCTATTCAAACTATCTCAATTAGAGGACCTGAAGTTAGAGGAGGCTGTTAGCATCTTGGGTGCGATACTCATCTGGCGTCATGATGAATGGTACCACGAAATAGGGAAGGAGAACATGAAACGGTTATTAGCGTGGGATGAGAACTATCACATTTTGCGGATGTTCGTTGCCGGAGCCATTGGCACACTAGATAAGATGAACGAACAGGCGAAGGGCTTGAGCGAGCACGCCAACGATTTCCTTGCGGAAATGGACGAGTGTGCAGGCCGCCAATAGACGTTATGAGATTATAACCTCATTCTTCACCGGTACCGCCCCTTCTTCTTCCCCGTGCCAAAGCCAATGTTACCACAAGCAGTCCTGCAAATGCGATAGCCGCAACAAATCCGGGTATTCTTAATGGTGGCGTCGATCCTGAAGAAGATGCGTGCGTTGGCGTGCTAAAAGATGGCTCTTTCAATATTGTCTCCATTTTTCCTCTCTCCTCTCCGGAAGAGGGTATTATCACACATACCTGATTTGATTCATGTTTGTTTATCCCATGTTTAAAAACCGCCTTGAAAACCGCTTTGTTCACCTCCCCCTTATTTACCTCAAACGTAGCAATAGCGGACTCGCCTGATTTTATATTGCCCAAATACCTACTTTCCGACGGGCTTTCTATTCCCTCTGCATTTGTAACCACGGCGACAACATAGACGCAGGTAACATCCGATAGCCCTTCATTTATCACCTCCAACCTGACTTCATTCTCAGATACTTCCTGCGGCAATATGTTCACGGTGCCAGAAACCACTACAGGTACAAAATAGTTGATCCCTTTGCTCCCTTTACCTGCCATATCCTCGATGTCCGCAATGAACTTTAGCATATATATCCCGTCCTTCAAAGGCGCTGTTATCTTAAATGGCAGTTTGATTTTTTCGTTCGGACCTATTACCCCGGCAGCGGTATACCTGTTCTCGACTTCAAATGCGCGCGCAACGATATGCGCTTCTTTTATGTATGCGTCCATTGTGAACCTTGTCTCGGCGTCAACTGATGCCACATACGGCTTGCTTAGTTTCATATCCTTTTCTATTGGCTTATCTTGCATATTCTTAAGCGTTATTGTAAGCACACCTACATCGCCGGGCATTAAAGTCTCTGGACTGAGTTCGTATTCATACACCATCGCAGATGGTTTTGGATCGGGGGCAATTTCGCACTTGCTTAATAGGTCCTCTACGTCACCTGCGAAGACGGTATTCGCAGATGTAAGTAAAACCAGCAGAGACAACACGCAAAAAAACACTCCCTTCATATTACTTCTGATCATGCCTTTTAAATCTATAACATAATTATTTAAAGACCCCTTTCTTTCCTATCATATACGCTACTAAAACTTCTTTTGGTAAAGCTTTTCTTTCTAAGAAAAGGTTTATTTAAAGCTTCCGAATCACAATACCCAACACATCGCCCTCTTCAAGCACATGCGAAAGACCCACACGCTGCCCCCCATACTTCGCCGATTTGCCCCATATGCGTGCATATCGGAACCGGTCAACGAAATCGCGATGTATTGTAGAACAGACATCAGTAATCGTAGAATCTCTTCTTATAACCAATGGATTATCCATGTCCGGAGACGCACCCGGCGGCTTCATATATACGCGCATGAAGCCTAACTCATTGTAAACCTTATCTTTTAGCACATCCATGTTTATGCCAACGGCGGCAGAAATTGGGACTGCACCCGGGAATCGGGCCATGCACGCTAGAAGCGTCTCTGAATCTACCAGATCCGTCTTGTTTATTACTGTGAGTGCACGGACATATTTACGATTTCCGAGAACAGCATCAATGAGTTCATCGATTGTTATGCGTTCTCGTATAAGCACTTCCCCATTGTGTATTCGATATTCGGCTAATACCGCTCGGATTAGTCTATCATCATAATCGAGATCAACTGTGCTGTTTATTATAATCCCGCCTCTACTCGCTTTGCGTATGACTACTAATGGAGGATTAGCATTAATTCGAATGCCCGCATCATATAACTCTTTTAGTAGTATATCATATTGCTGCTGTTGGAATACATCTACAAGGATGAGAATTAGATCCGCATTTCGCATCACCGAAATAACCTCTTTGCCATGTCCTCGTCCTGCTGCTGCACCCTGGATGAGCCCAGGGACATCAAGGAATTGCAATTGTGCCCCTTTGTATATCAGTGTACCGGGGATCACCACAAGGGTAGTGAATTCATAGGCAGCCACCGCAGCGCTTGTACCGGTAAGACTGTTGAGCAGCGTTGACTTACCAACTGAAGGGAACCCTACTAGCACGATGGTAGCATGACCTGATTTTTTTACGGAATAGCCTTTTCCTTTGCCTGATGATTTTGCAGATGCCCGTTTTTGCAGTTCATCCTTTAGTCTCGCTAGTTTCGCTTTTAGTCGCCCGACATGATGAGAAGTTGCCTTATTATAGGGTGTTTTCCATATTTCGTCCTCTACATTCTTGATCTCCTCTTCGATGGTCATTTATTATATTTATGGTTGTATAATATTACATTCGTTTTAACGTGCTTATACTTTCATCCATGAAATTATGATCACAATTTATAAAGTGGTAGAAGCAATGGTTTAAACATGAGAATAAATGTGGCTGTAGCAGGCGTAAAAGGGCGAATGAGCGGGCAGGTGGTAAGTAGCATAATAGAAAGCGAGAATATGGAACTGGTAGCGGGTTTTGACATTCATGGCGTGGGTGAAGAGATAGCACCTGGTATAGAAATTTCAAGTCCTGACTCGATGGAGAAAGTGATAAAACAAGTTTCTAGGCCCGATGTATTCGTGGATTTTACAAATGCCGCAGCCGCAGTGGAAAATGTTAAAGTCGCCGCACGTAATAACGTAAAGCTCGTTCTTGGCACAACCGGTTTTTCCGATGAACAGTTCAAAGAGCTAGAAAGCGCTATAACGGGTAAAGTACCGGCTATTATCTCGCCTAACTTCTCGATTGGTGTAAATGTCTTCTGGAACTTGATTGCCGCGGCAGCAAAGCATCTTCAGGCATATCAATATCACATGGAGATTATAGAGCTGCATCACTCGCATAAAAAGGATGCTCCCAGTGGCACGGCGGTAAAAGCCGCTGAAATACTCGCCGATTACGTGAAAGGCAAAACAACGTTCGTTTATGGCCGGCAGGGTATAACCGGAGAGAGAAAGGATGATGAATTGGGCATACATGCCGTACGTGCTGGCGACATCGTTGGTGAACACATGGTATTATATGCCGGCAAAGGTGAACGACTGGAGATTACTCATCGTGCACATAGCCGAGATGCTTTCGCACAAGGCGCGATAAAAGCCATTGAGTGGATTAACGCGAAAGAAGGAAGCGGGATATATTCTATGGCGGATATGATGCAGGAATTGGAACAGGGCTAAGATCACATAAATAATTTATTTTGTACTTGAAGATCGGGAAAAGATGAGTGAACCAAAAAAGGTAAGGGATTTGAAGGTGGGCGACTCAGTAGATATGACCCTTCTAGTGCAAGAGAAAGAGCTAAAAGAATTTGTCTCGAAGGCGGGCTACTATCTGCATGCGAAATTCGGTGATAGCTCAGGCAGTATAGGGGCGAAATGCTGGGATAGAGCAGAAGAAACGGGCGCTATTTTTGAACCCGGCGAGGTCATACATATAAATGGTGTTGTGGAATCATTTAAAGGTCGTTTACAGTTGATTTTTACGCTAGAAGGCGTTGAAAAAAGCGCCAGCGGCGTTTCGGGATATCTGCCTCGGACATCGAAAAAAATAGACTTGTTAGTTGGAGAGATAGTAAAAACAGCGGAGAGCATGGAGAATAAATACCTTAAGGCAGTAGTCTTCTCTTTTCTCAACGATTTAGAGTTTATAGCTAGTTTTAAAGATGCGCCGGCAGCTAAAATCCACCACCATAATTACATCGGAGGTCTGTTAGAGCATACTCAATCGGTTATGGAGCTGTGCAAGACAATCACCAAGCTATATCCGGAACTAGACCGTGATTTGTTACTTACAGGTGCTATTTTGCACGACATAGGAAAAACAGCGGCTTATGTATTCGATTTCCGTATTGATGTAACAGACGAGGGGGGGCTTGTGAATCATATCGTGTTAGGCTATCAAATGGTGGAGGAGAAAATAAGGGCGATAACGGGATTTCCGAAGGAGATGGAGCTTAGATTGCTGCATCTCCTCTTGAGTCATCATAATTATGGTGAATGGGGCTCTCCGGTAAAGCCTCTGTTTGCAGAAGCGGAAGCGCTATTTCTTGCTGATTTGCTTGATGCGCGGCTCAATAAATTCAGCCAGCAAGAGATGCTTGAGGCTGTAAAAGCGAGAGAGGGCGTATGGAGCAGCTACAACAGGCGATTAGATCGTTTCATTTATTTGGGGGCTACTCATCCAGAGGAAAAAGAAAGAAAAAAGAATGGAGACCGAGAAAGATAGCACTATAAACGCAGAGAGTATTTTAAAGCTAATAAAAATGCCAGATTTGCTTTCTATTGTTAATGCATTATTAGGCTTCACTGCTATAATACTTGTGCTTACAGGCGTAAGAGAAGAGGCGATAAAAAACGCAGTTGTATTGATTCTAGCAGCTGCTGTTATTGATGGATTAGACGGTATGGTGGCGAGAACGATAGAGTGCTCACCCATAGGCAAGTATCTCGATTCCCTTGCAGATATGATTTCCTTTGGTGTTGCACCGGCAATTGTTGCTTATGCACTGCTCACGAATTATTTAGGGGTTAGTTATTATATGTATGTTGATGTTGTATTGGCATTCTGCGGTGCGTATGTAATATGTGGACTGTTAAGACTTGCGAGATTCGACGCAAACGCGAGTTCAGAAAGCGCACAAAAAGAAGAGCGCCGCGATTTTGTGGGTTTTCCCATTACCGGAGGCGCGATTTTTTTGGCTGCCTTTATGCTTCTGGCTGTTGAGACACATCTTGCGCCTTATACCTGCTCTTTTATTCTGATCAGTTTGATGTGTGTCCTATGCATTGTAATGACCAGCAGAATAAGATATAGGAATATAAGGGATATGCGGATAGTAATATCACTGGGCATAATTTTTCTCACGCTATTCATATTCTATATCTGCTCTTTGCCGTTCGTTTATCCAGCAGTTATTATTGTTGCGTTAACGGCGATATATATTGGTAGTCCTTTGATGCGGGTTCTGCGCTAAAAAATAAAAAGCCGAATGATTCGGCTTAATTTGCAATCATGCATCTAAGCGCCAAAGCTTTTCACCGTCGTAGCCTCTTAATCCTTCAAGCTCGCAACATCCAATCTTTTTATTAATTAGGATGAGAGATTATATGATATAATGGCTACGCTTGACCAACTTTTCAATCCTAAGAGTATAGCGATAATAGGAGCAACGCCAAAAGAGGGTAAGGTGGGGAATACCCTTTTCAAGAACATACTTCCTCTTCAAGAGCACGCAAAGGGGAAGCTAAGTGCGCGAATATATGCGGTAAACGCAAAGTACGAGGCGATTTTGGGTCTCAAGTGCTACCCTACAGTACTGCAAATAGAAGAGATTGTTGATTTAGCAGTTATAGTAGTTCCAGCCGAAAATGTCGACGAAGTCCTTGAACAATGTGGCGAAAAGGGAATAAAGAACGTAGTAGTTATCTCGGCAGGCTTTAAAGAGGCGGGACGAGAAGGCGCCATACTCGAATCCGAACTTATCAGGATATGTGCTGAATATCGCATAAAACTCGTTGGTCCAAACTGTTTGGGGATTTTGAACACACATGCGGGCTTAAATGCAACTTTTGGTACCGCAATACCAGCAAAGGGTAATATCGCATTTTTGAGTCAATCAGGAGCTTTTACATTGGCTGTTATGGACTGGGCGATAATGGCGAATGGCGGATTTAGTAAACTTGTCTCCTTAGGTAACAATGCCGTTCTCAATGAATGTGACTTTGTAGAACACCTTGCAAAGGACGACGAAACGGAAGTTATAACGATGTATCTCGAGGATGTGCGTGAGGGTCGAAGATTTATGGATGTTGTGAGTCAGGTCACGAAAACAAAGCCAGTGATCGTGATGAAAAGCGGGAAGACCGATGCGGGCGCGAAAGCAGCTTCGAGTCATACAGGGAGCATAGCAGGCAGCGTGGAAGCGTTCACAACCGCATTTCAACAAGCCGGAGTGATAGAAGCAAGCTCAATAGAGGCCTTGTTTGATTTCTCATTGACCCTATCGCGAATCCGCAGCATAAAGGGAGGGATAGCAATCGTAACTAATTCCGGCGGGCCAGGCGTTATGGCAGCCGATGCAATAGAAGAGCTTGGACTGGAACTTGCAGCCTTTGATAGAGAAACAATTGAAAAACTCAGTGCGCTGCATCTTGCGAACTTTTATAATCCCGTTGATGTAAGAGGTGATGCAGATTCAGAGAAATTTGGTGATGCGCTTGGTATCGTGGCAGCCGATGAAAGCGTGGGTGCAATAATTGCTATACTATCGCCAACTGCGCCAATATACTTCGATAAGGCTGGCGGTTATGTTCTTGACACGAATATTATTAAACCTATTGTACCGGTGTTCATGAGCGGTGAGGCGGTTACCGAGACCGTGGAGCGGTTTAAAAAGTATGGGATTACCAATTATTTTGACCCCGTGAGGGCAGTAAGAGCACTTTACGCCGTTGTGCAGTACAATAAAATCCAGGAGAAAGTATATACGCTCCCGCCGCACTTCAAAATTGATAAGGTGGCCATAGATGATTTAATGGCACGTATAGCAAACGCCGATGAGAAAATGGGCTTGGGTACCGACGGATTTGAAATCTTAAACGCATATGGTATCCCCGTACCGCAATATGGCAAAGCGGAAACGGCGGAAGAAGCACTTGAAATCGCAAACAGGATAGGCTATCCCGTGAGTATGAAAATTATATCACAGGATATAGTACATAAAACGGATGTGGGTTGTGTAAAATTGAATATTGTAAGAGACGAAGTAAAAGAAACTTTTTTTGAGATCTTACGCCGAGCTGAGCAGTATACAACGGCGAGACGAATAGAAGGTGTTCTTGTTCAGCAGATGGTGGAAGGTGGAAGGGAAGTGATAGTGGGAATGAAGCGAGACATGCACTTCGGACCGTTGATTTTGTTTGGTTTGGGCGGGATTTATGTGGAAGTCTTCAAAGACGTTTCGTTTGGTATTGCACCGCTAAGTAGGGTGGATGCCATAGAGATGATTAAAAATGTGAAGGCATATGAGCTATTAAGGGGCGTAAGGGGCGAGCCAATGTCCGATATAGATTCGTTGATAGAAATTTTGCTCAGATTCTCGCAGCTCAGTATGGACTTCCCAGAGATACTGGAATCCGATTTGAACCCCATTGTAGTCTTTGAAAAGGGTAAAGGGAGCTGTGCAATAGATGTGCGGATGACAATAGGCTAGAAGATATATTTCTTTACTATTGTTTTCTTTTTTTGTTATTATATCAAACAAACAAACAAAAAAAGAAGAGTTCACAATGAAGAGCATACTTGTATCGTCGATAGAAGGTTATTCGGGAAAGAGTGCGGTGATAATAGCTTTAGGGCTGATACTGCGAGAAAGGGGCTTCCGTGTTGGCTATTTCAAGCCTTTTGGCGTTGGTATTACTCGGATAAAGGATCAACTCGTGGATGAAGATGCATACAATACATCCATCGTGTTAAATACGGGCGATGATATAGAAGATATATGCCCGGTCAAACTCGACGAGCCGTATATAGAATTTGTTTCTTCTGCAGACTCAAAAGAGTTAAAGAAGCTGGTTCTAGAGTCGTATAATAGAATCGCTGCGGATAAGGATATAGTGCTCGTAGAGGGTGCAGAGGACTATAATGTTGGGCGGGCGTTGGGGCTTTGTGACCGCGATGTTTCATTGGCATTGGATTTAGATGTGCTCATGGTAGTGAAATATACGGACGATTTCGTTCTCGACCGGGTTTTAGTAGCGAAAGAGCTTCTTGGCGATCGATTTAAGTTCGTTCTCTTCAATCAACTCGCAGGCTATAAGACGGTATATGTAAGAGGTATTGCAGAACGATTTTTAGAAAGGAATGGGATGGAACTGCTAGGTACGCTGCCTTACGATCCGCTCCTTGCGGGCTTGTTTGTGAGTGAAATTAGTAACGCTCTGGGTGGTGAGTGGCTAGTTAAGCCTGCTGAGGATGATATTATCGAGGAGTTCCTGATAGGTGCGATGTCGGCACCGTCAGCCTTGAAATATTTCAGGCGTGTAAGACAGGCGGCATTGATAACTGGTGGAGACCGTGCGGATTTACAGAATCTCGCACTTGAGACTGGAAATATAAAATGCATCCTGCTCACCGGGCATTTAGAACCGCCGCAAATGATGCTAGGAAAAGCGGAAGAAAAGGGCGTCCCTGTTATTCTGGTTGAGGATGACACACTCGCCACGATGGAGAAGATAGACGAGAGATTAGGGAAGGCCAGGATAAGAGGCGATGCGAAGATAAGAAGGATAAAAGAACTTGTCGAGCTGGTTGTTGATTTGGATCGACTGGCGGTGAAGTAAATTATGTATCTCAAAGAACTCTTATCAGTTCATCAGCAAGCGTTCAAACAGAAAGTGGTAGAGGCGTTCGCAGAGAAACATTCAATGACAATAGAGCAGGTTCTTAAGTCGCAGGGTGTGGTGATAGATAATTATGTCCACAGTAAATACCAAGGTGTAGAACGTGCAGTATCAGAGATAACGGAATTTAAACGTCCTGTTATTCTGAATATAAGACGGGACCCATGTGGCGAGGCGGTATGTATGATATGCGAAAGAGACCAGCCCAACATCGAGAAGCTGCAACTGATATATGATGATAGAATCGTCTTCTATGAGCTTTATGATAGCACTCCGGAAGCCGCGCTTTATCATATTATTCATCAATGCGAGGGGGAGAAGCTTCTGCCTCTGACTGCTGTCATTCATAACGGCGCAGTAAAAAAATACTGGTCCGGCAGACCGGTAGAGGTTGATGAATACCGCGAATATCTGGATCTGCTGGTCTGATACCCTTTTTTATTAGAACTCAATCGTGAAAATATAAACGGACCCGGCGGGATTCGAACCCGCGATCCCCGGCTTAGAAGGCCGGTGCTTTATCCTGGCTATGCCACGGGCCCTTACAATTCACTACTTTAGTAGGCTATTAAGAAGATTATGGCGTGTAACATATAAAACTAACGACAACGTGAAGAGGCGGCGTGATTAGGGACAAAATATTAAATATCAAAAAAATCAAGACACTTTTAGAGTGTGATGATGTTTATAGGAAGGGTGGATGAACTAAAGGAGTTAAAGAGTTGGCCTGAAAGTACTAAACCTTGCATTGCTATTACAGGCATAGGAGGGATAGGTAAAACCACATTGGTCAAGGAGTTCATTTCCACAAATGATTTTAAACACGGGGGTAAGGGCATTTACATAAGTTTGAAAGGCGAAACGGAAGCGGTTCAACCTATAAAAATCGTGATAAGGGGGGTATGCAGGGGTTTAAGGGGGACGATTGCGGAATGGTTCGGAGAAAGATGGAGGGAAATTGAGAAAATAGGTTTAGGTGCGGGAGTTGAACTCAAGAAGAAATCAAAGGAAAAGGCGGAGAGAAGTTTAAAGCAAATCATGCAAGAATTGGATTCAAAGTTAAATGATAAGAAAATCATACTTGTTGTGGATGACCTGCAATTGGCAGATGATGAAAATTTAAGGCTGATTTGCGAACTTGCCAATGTGAATTGGGCAAATTTGAAGTGGATTTTGATTCACAGAGATGAGAGAAAAATCAGAGAAGGTTTGAATGATTTGTCTGGATGGTCTCTTCTCGAGATTGAAGGCTTGAATAAGGAGGACATCTCCAAGTTATTTATTGAACATGCAAATGGGCGGATTGTGGTCAAAGGAATAGATAAGAATGCCTTTTTTGTAGTTACGCAGGGCTATCCGAATTTTATAGACACAATAGTCTCTGCTTTGAAACAGAAGTATGACAAGATTGAAGTGACTGATGATTTCATAAAAGAGAACTCCGATGCCTTCACAAGACCAATGGAATTTGTGATGGACAACTACTTTGACGAAGATGAGAAGTTGAACCTCTTGAGTATAGCGATTTTGGATGCGGGTGCAAGAGTTGGAAGCACTGTTAATTCGTTTAGGATTCCAATTTACATCCTCAAGGATTTTTTAAAACTTCTTGAGACGGAACTAAAATATAAGAAACTCGAGGAGTTCGGGTTCATCGAAATCAAGAATGAAGAAATAAGCATGCACGATGCGAGATTGGATAGAATAATTGAGGTAATGAATGATAAGGATAAGGATAAGGATAAGGATAAGGATAAGGAACAGGTTAAAAGAGTAAGAAAGGCTGCGATTGAATTCTATTTAGGAATAGCTTCCTTTGCTAAGACGGAGCTGGATCACATAACAATCTCAAAAGCATTACTTCATGCATATTACCACGCCATGTATATTGATAATAGGATAATGTTGAAATGCTTGGTTGATGCGTCAGTGCACTTCTCAAATTATGGTAATAAATATTTAGCATACATTTGCTCAAATTATGTGTTGGAACTGATTTCTGAGCTGAGGAGTAAGGATGAGTATCTGACTCATCAAAAACTATTGGTTTTAGCTGTTAAATCTAAAGTTCTCTTCAGTAAAGGATTATATAGCTATTTTGAGTTTGATCTGGCTGAAATTGTTCAGGAAGTTGCAAAGACATTCTTTTGTTTGGAAAGATCAAAGCAAGAGAAAATAAGGAAGAGGGGTTTAGAGGATTACATTGAGGCAGTATCCGGCATAATAAGTTATTTCGCAAACGAGGGTAAAGCTGAAGAGATATTAGATTTGCTAAAGAATAGCCCATTGAAAAAGGAGCAAAGGGCAACACTAAAAATTTATGCATCCGAGGGGCTAACATATCTGTGGGATGAGAGGGCTAAAGAAATACTTGAAGAATCAAATGATGTAGAGGGCATAGATAAATACAAAATTTTATACACAAAAGGGCTATGGAACATGGATGATTTTGAAAAAGCGTCAGAATTGTTTGAGGAATCTGCAAAAGGCGCTGAATTTAATCCTCTATTGAAAGGGCTAGCAGTAAGAAACTATAGTTTGGCTGCGGTTTTGGCATCAGATAAACTGAGAGCTTTGAAGATGCTTACGAATGCAGAAGAAAATATCGTTGGAGATGTTGAACCAACTTTAGGGTATAAATTTGCAAATGCTATCGTTTCTGTGAATAGAGAAGAGAGGGTTAACGAGTTTTTCAATGAGTTGTCAAGTATGCAATTAGGGGATGAGCAAAAAAGGATGTATTTGATGCATTATTCACCCGCATTCATTTTGTTGGATTACCTGGCGGGGTTAAGATTGGAGGAGAAAGCGAAGAGTGTAATTGAAGACGCCACCTTATACAAAATAATATCATCACTGCACGACAGAACGGAAGCTTTGAGAAGGTTAGAGGATGGTGAAATGCTGCCCATGTACAAAAATATACTCAAGGGTGTAATTTCTGGAGGGAATGATATCGCGGCTAAAATGGCTAAATTTATCGGATTCTACTTCTTAACAACTGGCTAAATAGGAATATAAGAGAATATGATGAACGAAAAAGCAGAAGAGGAGTTGAGTATCTGATAGATGAAGAAAATGGCCGAGAGAACACCCATGATGGAGCAGTATTACCAGATAAAGGAGAAATACAGCGATGCTATTATACTCTTTCGTGTCGGCGACTTTTATGAGACCTTTGGTGAGGATGCGAAAGTAGCATCTAAAGAACTCAATATCGCATTAACCGCTACTGGTAGGGGCAAAGGCGCGACAGGGAAAATCCCGATGGCTGGTGTGCCATTTCATGCAGTAACGCCATACATAAAGCAGTTGATAAAGAAGGGCTATAAAGTGGCCATATGCGAGCAGGTAGAAGATAAAGCGAGTAAAAAGATAGAGAAGCGGGAAGTGGTGCGGCTCATTACCCCGGGTACGATAATCGAAGATGCATTTTTGGAAGAGCGGCACAGCAATTATCTAATGTGTGTTAATTTACGTGGCGGCAAGGTGGGCATAGCAATTGTTGACGTTTCTACCGGCGAGTTTTCAGTGACCGAATTAGAAGATGAATCTTTATTGCTAAATGAGTTAGAGCGAGTGAAGCCAGCGGAGATATTACTGCCCGATTCGCTTGAGCTTGAACTCGAACTTGACACATGCACCATATCACGCTATGACGATTACTATTTCGATTATAAAAACGCATATACGACACTGATAAACCATTTTGGCGTGATCTCACTTGACGGTTTTGGCTGTAGTGATCTAAAAGTGGGCATAACGGCTGCGGGTGCCGTAACGTCATATCTACGAGATACGCAGAAGCGCATACTCGCACATATAAAATCGCCTAAGACTTTCTTTGTCTCCGATTACATGGTATTAGACAGTGTTACCGTACGAAACCTGGAAATATTTAATAATATCCGGGATGGTACTCCGCGTGGGACGCTTGTTAGTGTGCTAGACAAAACACTTACCGGTATGGGCTCAAGACTATTGAAGAAGAATTTACAGTTCCCGCTTCTCGACCCGGACGAGATAAGAAGAAGAGAAGAGGTGGTAAACGAGTTCTATTTGGATATTTTGCTGCGGGAATCGTTAAAAACCGTCTTCAAAGAGATTTCCGATATAGAGCGGATAATAAGTCGAGTCTCCTATGGGAATGCAAATGCACGTGACTTAATCGCACTAAAACGGTCCTTAATGCAAATAGAAGTATTGAAAGAGACGTTAAAGACTAGCAGTGCGAAAAAGATACGAATTGTGCTGCGGGCGTTAAAGTCAAGTACCTTCACAGAAGTTGTGGCTATGGTAGAACAAGCCATAATAGAAGAGCCGCCTGTAACGGTAAAAGAGGGCGGGCTGATAAAAGAGACATTTAATGCTGAACTGGACGAGTTGAGAACGATAAAGCACGCGGGAAGGCGATGGTTAGCGGAATTTGAAGAGCATGAAAAAGCCAATACCGGGATAAAATCGCTTAAGGTGGGCTATAACAAGGTCTTTGGCTATTACATAGAAGTTAGGAAATCGTGGATCGCGAAAGTACCCACTACGTATATAAGAAAGCAGACGCTTACCGAGGCAGAGCGGTATATAACAGAAGAATTGAAGGTTTACGAAGCGAAAGCGTTAAGTGCTGAGGAACGGATAAAGGAATTAGAGTATGAGTTATTCGAGCGAATAAGGAAGGAAGTGGCAAAGCAGGGTAAGGAGATCCAAGAAGCTGCGAATTCTATTGCTGAATTGGATATGCTTCTGGCTTTCGCAGAGGTCGCAGCGGAAAATGGATATTGCTGTCCTGTAGTGGATGAAGGCGATGAGATAGTTATAGAGGACGGGCGGCATCCGGTAGTGGAGAAGGGCGTGAGAGAAGGTTTCGTGCCGAATAACATCCAACTGGACAAAAATAACCGGTTGATGATTATTACGGGTCCGAACATGAGCGGAAAAAGCACGTTTATGCGTCAAACCGCATTAATCACGCTCATGGCACAGCTCGGCTCTTTCGTACCCGCAAAAGAGGCACGTGTGGGTGTTGTGGACCGGATATTCACAAGGGTTGGCGCTTATGACGATCTCTCGATGGGGCAGAGCTCGTTTATGGTCGAGATGAGTGAAACTGCGAACATATTGAATAATGCGACAGAACGCAGCCTGATAATTCTCGATGAGATCGGGCGGGGTACGAGCACGTTAGACGGCGTCAGTATAGCATGGTCCGTTGCGGAATATGCACATGAGCGAATAAAAGCGAAGACACTTTTTGCAACGCATTTCTACGAGCTGACAGAGCTTGCCGATTCGCACGATAGCACAAAATGCTTCAACGTGTCAATAAAAGAAGTCGCAGACGAGATTTTTTTTGTACGCAAAGTTGTAGAAGGGCGAGGCACAAAGAGTTATGGTATTCAAGTTGCTAAATTAGCGGGGTTACCAGAAGAGGTGATAGAATCAGCAAAGAGTATGTTGATGCGGATGGAACGCGAAGTAGAAAAAGAGAGCGCGAGAAAAGAAGCGGACGAAAAAGGAGTTAAGACGGTAGAAGTGAAGAAGGAGTATGTGGTTCAAATGCATCCGGTGATAGAGGAGTTAAAGGCAATAAATTTGGAGAAGATTTCGCCAATAGAAGCATTAAATATGTTGTACGAGATGAAGAAAATGGTGAAGTAACCTTTTTAATATTTACCGGTTAATATGAGTTTAGATGGGCGCGAAGAAATTAATTGAATTTTTGAGGAAAAAGGAAAAAGGAGATAAGCTTTATCACAAATTAGAGGAGATTAAAGCAAACGCTGCGGATTTTTTGGCAAAAATAACCGTAACTTTCCCAGAATATACAATTCATGATATGAAACATTCTGAAAAAGTTTTGGAGAAATTAGAAGAGGTGTTA
>QENH01000194.1:18641-52170 GCA_003336485.1 Candidatus Methanophagales archaeon | reverse complement strand
AAAGTCAAATCCGAATCAATGGAGAAGCGATACGACTACGGTAATGCGCATCTGGTAGATTGCACCTTAGAGTTGGAGGATTCCAACGCTAAAGGTTACATATTCGAGACGAGGGCGGTGCAAGTCTATTGGGACAATGGTAGAACGTCTGTTCTCATTACAAGCGTGCCCGAGACGATATTCTCTACAGATTATGTCGTGAAGTCTTATTTTGACCGATGGCCTGCACAGGAGTTGGATTTTAAGGACATGAAGGGCGGCGTCAATCTACATCGTGTAGTGGGTTATGGTAAGAAATTGGTAGACAACACAAAGGTTCTGGAGCGGATTGAGCAACTACAGGGACAGATAAACGAGCTTGAGATCGATTTAGATGTCTCTTTGAATGAGATAAGGAGCATAGAAAAGAATCTAGAATCGAAGATCAAAGAGGAGAGGATATACCGGGAGAAGTCCTCGGTGGATGATGGGAAGAGGAAGTTACCAGAGCACGATGCGGAAATTTTGAAAGGTATTCAGAAGGAGATAAATCGTCTCAAGAGGGAGATAAAGAAGATAGAAAAGGGTCACGAGAAGCCGTTTAAATCGTTGAAGAAGAAAAAAGAGGAGCTCGCAAGGATCATTGATAAGAAGAAGATTTACCGTGTGGATGTGGAGCTAGATCAGCTAATGACCTGCTTCAGAATTTCGTTTGCGAATATCTGCTCGTATATGCTGGATGAATGCTTCAATGGTGAAAAAATGACTTTACAGCGGCTTTCTGAGACGATATTTGATCTCCGTGGTAAAGTGAAGGTCGATAATGACCACCGGAATATTTTTATAGAGAGAAATCCAAAGCAGGAAAATGTTAGGAGGAAGTTGGAATTGGCGCTCGAAGCCCTTAATCGCATGGGGATAAAAGATGCAAATAAACTCATGTATAATTTCAAACTTGTCTAATTTAATGTGTCGCTATAACCACTATAGCCGAAAGTCATGTCTTACGTGCACATTCCAATTGATCCCAACAATCTAATCTCTCTAACTCCCAAAACTCACAAACTCATAAACTTTAATGCGCGCATTTCAATCCACTCCAACCTTCTCAGTTACCTCCTCAAGAGTTGCCTTAATCCCTATGATCTCTTCTTTTATCCATTTAACATCTTGCTCTATCTTCTCTTTCAAAACAGCCCTTGTCTTATTAAATCTGATTCCACACTCACGACTTCTCCCGTCTTTTCCGATTCTTCTTTTATTACACTTATCGTCTCGTCTTGCTTCCTAAGCATACCTACCCCTGCCTGCGCCATCTTCGTAAGCTGGAAGACAATCAAAGATTGCCTAAACGAGTCAATACTCCTAACCTCTTCACCATAATCCTTAACTTCCACTGATTCAACAGAAGCTCCCGGTGGATAATTCGATTCTGCAAACACAATAAACCGTTTAATCCGCTCTTCCACTCCTTCAACCCGAACAATTAAGTGCTGCTCTCCCTCTACCAATACATTTCTTGCATCAAATTTTTCGATGAATACGCTTTCCGCTTCGCTCAATAAAAATAGCCGGTATCCAACATCGTGTACCTTCCCCTTTATCGCTATTTCCTTCGCTTTCATCTTCTTCTTCGCACCTTCTAATGTATCCGCCTCTGTGGCAATGTCCAATTCGAGACAGAGTGCACAATAGACGTCCTCATCTTTTTCAATAATCCCATGTAATAATATACTCTTTCATTGTGCCCTTCAATATCTATTTACAATACCCCGTTATAAATATATTCACACAAGCGCAGACCCAAATGCCGGGCGACTGACTTCCCGTTCCACGCGCTCATATCATTTTTCCCGATCTGTGCCAGGTTGATAAGTGGCGAAGCATTGCTTACAACGCTCATAGCCGATTGAGTTCCTTCAGTGTTGTCAGATCTTCCTCATAATCTGCCACGTCATAGTGAACGGTAATTTCCCTACTCGCCAGCAACAGCTGGAAATCCCACACGGTCATGTTAGCCATCTCGCGAGCCTTGCCAAAAGACAGCCTACCCTGCTGATACAGATAAAATGCCAATTCTCGCTTCCGGTCCCAAGAAGTCATCCGCGCGGCATGGACCACGTCACGCGGTATTTCTATTGAAATCGTAGTTGACATTCCTTAATCTCCCCCTGAAACGTTTTCATTAGCTCTTCATAAACATCATCTGAAATTGAGATTGTTCTCTAAATTCCATAACTAGGTATAAATAAATAAATGTAATTTTATTTAAAATATCCCTCGTCGTCTCTTTTGATCTATCTTAAAATGTTCTTAGAACTCCGCACACCCATCTATATTCTCCCAGTTCTCTCTAAACCACGCATGCACCTTCTTCAACCCATCCTCAAATCCCGTCTGCGGCTCGTAACCCAACAACCGCTTCGCCTTCGCAATAGAAGATAACAGCCGGTGCTTAACGTCCCAATCCCTTCGCTCTATATAATTTAGCCCCTCTTCATTTCCTGCAAGCGCATTCACATTAGCCGCCAAATCTATTACCCGATGCTCCTCGCCCGAGCCGAGGTTTATCGCCTCTCCCACTGCTTCTTCTTTTTGCCCCATAGCCAGCAACCCGTCTAATATGTCGTCCACATACGTCCAATCCCGCGTTTCTGTGCCGTCGCCCGTAATAGGCAACGCATGCCCTTTCAGCGCCCAATAGAAGAAGTTTGGTATTACGTTCCTGTACCGGCCTGGTACTTCTCCCGGCCCAAAGACATTGAAGAACCGCGCATTGACTATAGGAAGCCCATACAAATTATAAAAATAATTCGTGTACAATTCACCAACCAATTTCGTTACCTGATAGGGCGTATGCAAACGAATAGAAATATCCGGCTCCTCAAACGGCATCTGCGAGTCCAACCCGTAAACGCCGCAGCCTGAAGACGAATACACAAACCGATTCACATCTGCAAGATGCGCATATTCCAATACCTTCAAAATGCCCATGCCATTCACCATCAAGTCTGTCTCCGGATTGTCCACGGAGTTCTGGTTCGCGAAATGCGCCGCTAAATGGAATACATACTCCGGCTTCTCCTTGAACACTCGCTTCAGCATCTCGTCATCTAAAATGCTCCCGTGCACAAATGATATGTTATCCGCTCTTGGGATATTCCATTCGTATGCGCTCGATAAATCGTCCAGGATCACTACCTTCGCTGCCCCTAGTTCCGCCAACTTCCGGCTCAGGTTCGTCCCGATGCAGCCTGCACCGCCTGTTACTAACACAACTTTACCTTCATATTCATTAACGATTTCCATTTTTATCGCATTCCGCCCTTTGCCTTTATTTATTTATTTCTTTCTTTCTTTCGTAAATGTTTTAAAACTTTGTAAAGGAAATGTTTTCTATTTCCTCTAATACACGATCAATATCCATTTTAATGTTTATATTTGTTCTGTATAAATACTTTTCATCCACTCGACCGTTCTTTTAATCCCTTCTTCCGGCGTGACTTTCGGATCATGCCCTAAATCAGTAACGGCCTTTGAACAATCTATCGTCTTTATATTCGTTGTGAACGGCTCGGCATCTTCATAAGTTACTAATCTGTCAGCCCTGCCAACAGCCTTTAACACCAGGGCCGAATAAACCTCTATGGCGCTCTCCCATTCCGGCTTTCCCGCAACGTTATATACCTCGCCCGGAATGAAATTATCAACAATATTTGCCCACGTTCTGCATGAGTCTTCCACATAATCTATTATTCGCTTATGACCTTTATAAACTGTGTAGGGCCTGTTGAGAAGTGCAAGATAGATGAATTTCGGGATGAACCCTCTGTAAGGCGTATAATGCTCGCCAGGCCCGTAACAGTTAACCGGTCTCACCCGGACAGTCTCTGTCCCGAACATCTTCGCTGAATTCATACACATTAACTCGCCTGCCCATTTGGTTATTGCGTAATCGTTCATCTGATAAGTATCTCTTATCTGGTTCTTCTCCATTACATCTTCGGTCATTACGCCTTCGTAATCGCCATAAACTTCCGCACTGCTGAAGAAAACCATTCTGAATTTCTGCCGCTCCTGTAACCGAATCATATGTTTCGTCCCAATCGCATTGGTCGCCCATAAATTCTCGTAGTAGTCTTCGCCGTTCCACCGTCCATATTCGGCTGCTAAGTGGTAGACGAAATCAAAGTCCCAATTCCCCAATACCTCTTCCAATTGCCTGTAGTTCCGTACATCGGCCCGCACATACTCTTCCCGTTCGCTATTACCCTGGTCCAGAGCGATTACTTCATGACCCCTGTTTCTCAACTCGTTCACTAGGTTTGTCCCTATAAAACCTGCACCGCCCGTTACCAAAATCCTTTGTGTCTCCATCTCATTTCCCTCTATAAGTTCATCCTTTCTCTGATTATCATCAGCTTTGATGTTGGTAAGAGCCGATCCTTATTTAACCGCACTTCTTTTAGTTATGAATTCTTCAAGCTTTTTCTTTAGTTCTAATGGAGTCACTCATAGCCACCCCTCATTTTTCTCAACACAGATAGCCAACGACTTTTTTCCTGCTCTATGGCTTCCCATTCAATATAATCGATCTCAACTTCATGTGAATGCTTATCCCTTATCTCATCCTCGTCCCATGCTTTTTTTTTGATAATCAAAACTCCGCACTCCTTTCTATAATCCACCAATTCTCTATAAACTACACATGCACTCTATTCAATCCATCCTTAAAAAAAAAAATCTCATCAGTGCTCTGTAATGTAACCCAACAACAGCTCCACTTTCTATTAAAGAGCAAAACCTGTGCTTGTGATCCCAAACCAAACATTCGTAATTCGTAATTTCAAACAGACAGCTCCCGCTCACCAATGCCGGCCCTCTTATCATTCCACCAAAAAGGTCAATTCAGAAACGGCACGTAACTATTATCTTTTTTATTTTGCTTTTCTATCTATCTATCTATCTATCTTTTTTTTGTATATAAAATAAGAAACATGTTTCTTTGCTCAAGCTTTTAAAACTTTTTAAAAGAAAGGTTGTTGGTAAAGCTAAAAAGTTCGTTCTAAGAATATAGTATGTTTTTTGATACTCAATTAAATAAGACAAAAATCGGTGCTTAAGAGCCCAACCAAAACAATCGTAATTCATAATTCGTGATTCTTTAAGTAGGTAGGTATGTATGTCTCAAAAATATTCGTACATAACATAACATAACCGACCGCTCCTGCCCACCAATGTCGACCCTCTTATTTATCATCGGGAAAGAAAGTCAATTCAGATACGGCATTTAATAACGCTTCCATTCAAGTACCGCTTCTTTTACAATATAGAATGAATAAATAAATAAATAAATAAATGGAAAAAATCATGACTGTATAGTATATGCCAAAGAAGGAATATTACGAGATACTCGGTGTTAGCAGGGACGCTACCGATAAAGCGATAAAAAAAGCGTATCGGAAGCTGGCAAAGCAATACCATCCGGACACATACCAAGGTGACAAGAAAGAAGCAGAAGAGAAGTTCAAAGAGATTTCCGAGGCATATGAGGTCCTGATTGACGCAGATAAACGTGCTAAGTATGACCAGATCGGGTCCCGGATCGCAGATGACGCTTTTGGACCAGAAGGTTTCGAGTGGTCCCACTTCTCGCACACTCAGGATGTTGAGGACATCTTTGGTAGTGCCATCTTCGATTCGTACTTCCGGTCGCCGTCCAGCCCAGGATTTGACGGTAGTGGCGGTATATTTGACACGCTATATGGCAGTGGCGAAGGCATAGAACGAGCCGCTCGGGGTGCTGATGTTCGGTTACGATTGGACATCTCTCTTGAAGAGGCTGCTCGCGGCATAGCGAAGAAGATAGAAGTCCCGATGTCGCGACCTTGTAACGCTTGTGGCGGTTCCGGAACACGTTCGGGTAAAGCTACTACTGCCTGTACCCAATGTAGAGGTACCGGTCAGGTGCGACACGTTCAGAGCAGAGGTAGAGCTGGTACCCGAGTGATAACCGCTGCCGTATGTCCTCTCTGTAAAGGCACCGGGAGAGCCACCTACGACCTCTGCGAGGCTTGTGGCGGTGCCGGTACTGTATCAAAGCAAACGAAGATAGAGCTAAAAATTAAGCGCGGAGTGTCTACAGGCTATGAGATTAAAATCCCACGTGCAGGAAGACCGCCAGAATCACGACTTGGCGGAGAACCTGGCGACCTATACGTAGTATTAAACGTTTTACCGCATCCGATATTTGTGCGGCAAGGCGATGACCTCTACATGAAAACTCCTATTAGTTTCGCTCAGGCCGCCTTAGGTGATGAAGTTACGATCTCGACTCTTGATGGCAAACATGTAAAGCTAAAAATACCGGCGGAAACGCAGACAAACACCAAACTTCGCTTGCGTGCCTTGGGTATGCCGAAACCCGATGCTGCTGCACGTGGCGATCTATATGTTGATGTCGTCGTGCAAACGCCGCGGAATCTCTCGAATACGCAGAAGGAACTGCTACGTCAGGTTTTTTAGGGCACTTAACTTAACTTAACTTAGCTTAGCTTAGCTTAATTTCGCTTAATTTGATTTGACACAATATCTTTTTGCCCTTTTCTGGTCAAGAAAAAATCAAAATGAAATATACAATAAATAAATATTATTTAGGACGCTGATTTACGCTAAAACTATTTGAAATCCTGATCATCTGCGTTCTTCTGCGTCCGATCAATATTTTTTCTTGTCTATTACAACAGTAAGATTTAAGTGGTCTTTTTAGCTGTTCGTGCTACTATCTCTTATTTATGTAATAAAACCGTATCTGTATATGTGTATATGAATATGGATGAGCGAATAAGAACATGTCCTGAATGCAGGTCTAAAAGCATAGTAACAGATCCTAAACACGCGGAACTATACTGCGCTGATTGTGGAGTGATAATAACGGAGAATCTCGTGGATCTTGGTCCCGAATGGCGTTCGTTTGACAACGAGCAAGCAACTAAACGGGTGAGAACCGGTCCTCCCTCGAGTTATAGAACCCATAATAAAGGGCTTAGTACACCTACGCCCGGATCCCTCACGCGCTCAAAGAGATTACGAGGAGCAATAGCTATGGATAGTAGTGAAAAGTCCCTTTCCTTCGCTCTTGGTGAGATAGATCGAATGTCTTGTGCACTTACGCTACCTCATGATCTCCGAGAGACAACATCAATGCTATATCGAAAAGCGGCGAAGCGGGATTTGATTAAAGGACGAAGTATAGAAGAGTTGGCCTCGGCGATGCTCTTTATTTCTTGCAGGCAGTATGGCATACCACGAACATTGAAAGAGATTGCGGCTGTATCAAGAATGCCATTGAAGAAAATACGGCGAGCGTATATATTCCTATTACAGAAGTTGGGAATAAAGCTTGCCCCTGCTGACCCCGCGTGCTACATCCCCCGTTTCTGTTCCGAGCTGGGATTGACGGATGTTATAAGAGAAAAAGCAATAAAAATATTGTGCGCGGATAAGGCAGCAGTAGCAGCAAAAGGGTGGATACCCACAGGAACAGCCGCTGCTGCTATATCCCTCGCAGCTCATTTAAGTGGCGTGACTGTAGGGGTAAAAGATATAGCTAAGGTTGCAGGGACATCTCCTGTCACTATCCAAAATAGGTATAATGAGTTGGCCAAGAAGTCGAAGCTAAATTGCGGTGGCCTCTCTCCCGCTGCTCTTCAAAACCGTAAATCGATAAAGTCCTCGACTGTTTGAGCCCAGATAGCGATTATATATACGCAAAAACGTGCATATACCGCTCTACCTACTTCTTTTACACTGCAGCAGATTATCACTCCACTTTGCAAACGGTTTCATCCGCTCTCACAGTCATGCATATCTTGCAGAGCCTCACGACAAGGTCATCCTCAGATCCTTGCACGAGATCGTCAGCAAGTTTCTTTATCTCTGCCTTTGCATCTTCTCTAAAATTGAACTTCGTACCCCTCTTCTTTGATGTATATTGCGATACCGCAGCCTGAGTAATCCCCAACAGCTTAGATATTTCATTTTGGGATAAGCCCATTTCTACTAGCTCTATCGCAAGTGCCGCTCGTATGCAGGGCAGTACATCCCACACTATTATCTCACATGGGCATTTCATCGTATCGTATCGTATTGTATCTGTGTATGTATATGTTGTATAAAGCTTCTTTGCTAAATAAAGCTTATATGTAGTTACTATCTCATCTCTGCTATATCACTATACCTCGAATCTTATTCATTTTTGAACAACGAAATAAACACGACTGTATAAATCCGTGTAAGAGCGGTACTAATCCAGCCCGGTTTAACCCGCTCATATAGTGACGCCCTTCATTTTTTTGGCGATCATGCATAAATAGCCACCGACTTGTTACACCGAGAGCACCGAGTTAATTACCTCTGTGTGTTCTGAGGTCTCTGTGGCCATCCTTTTTGCTTACTCATTCTCTATTCGCGGTGCAAGCAAATAACTGACTTTGCCTTTGCCTTCTGCAACTTCAAAATCCAATCGTAGCGGATAATCCTTGCCCAGATTTAGCGTTATGTTCTCCACATGGCTCATACCTTTGCTCATCGCCACGATGAAGTCCAGCGAGTATAAAGAATGAACTGTTCCTGGTGTCAGTAGGATTAATTGATCCTTCCTTAATCCCAATCGCAATTTGTCCATCTCGCCTTCCGTCTCCATATAGAACATTTCACCGTCTACGCCAAGCACTATGTGATCGCCTATCTTCTCCGCTGCACGTATCGTCCTTCTGAACACCTCTGTTTCTAGGATTACCTGCACCGGGAACTCAAGCTCCGGAACCTTTGGCTCCTTCCTCAGTGACGAGGGATCGAGCAAGGAGATGGTATAGGCGAGACTGCCCATCCTTGTGTATAGCTTCTGCACGTTCTCGTCCAGTTCCAGTTCTATTTCATCCCTTCCTCCTATTCCGAGGATTCCGAGAAATTTTACGAAGTCTAGTCCTAATTCTAGCTCAGCTTTTGAGTCCGATTCGGCTTCTGAACTGGCTTCTTCCGCGGCAAACTGAAAAAGGTCAAAAGCATCTCGCTGCAACTCAAAAGAGACCATAGCTACATTAGCAGGGTCAACCGCCCTCAATTTTAAACCGCTCTCCGTCAACCTAAACTTGCCCTCATCCACTATTGCTGTAAGCGACTCTATACATTCTCTCAACATCGTTGAATCTATCTTAGCTTTAAACATTTCTCTTTCTCTACTCCTAATATATATAATATAACAATAAGATGAAGTATGATATATTTAAAGTATTTGACATGATGTAGACCCATGCTTAGAAAAAAAGATATTTGCAAACGGTGGTGAAAAATCATGATGCAAAATAAATTGTGTTCGCTGATACTAATCGCAACGTTGACTGTTCTTTTTACTGCCTTTATAGTTGTTTCAAGTGCCACGGGAGATCTGAAATTGAATGAAATACAAAATGCAATAGATACTAAGAGTGCTAATTGGATAGCAGGTGAAACATCCGTTTCCTGTCTTTCAGAAGAAGAGAAAAGGAAGTTATGCGGCTTAATCTATCATCCGGATGGGCCACCACGGGCAGAAGAAAAAGGAGAACCGGTGATAAAAGGGCAACCAGCCTCATTTGATTGGCGTTACGCAGGAGGCGATTGGACGACATCAATAAAAAGCCAGGGAACTTGTGGGAGCTGCTGGGCTTTCGGCTCATTAGCGGTCTTAGAAACGCAGATAAATATTGAGGGTAATGATCCGACAATAGATACAAACCTCGCAGAGCAGTATATGTTATCCTGTAGCGCAGGTGATTGTGTGGGATATACTCTGCCTGGGACTATGGATTTCCTGAAAGACACAGGGACAACAGACGAGGCTTGTTTCCCATATCAAGCAGATGATGGTGTCCCCTGCTCAGATGCCTGCACCTATTGTGACGGTAGAATGTGGAAGATCACAAGCTGGGGCTATATTACACCAAATCGTGCCGCTGTAAAAGAGAAGATACAAGAAGCACCAGTAGTGGCAGGGATGATGCTCTATGAGGACTTTTACGATTATATCGGTGGTGTCTACGAACATGTTTCGGGTGTCTTCATGGGCTATCACCTTATTGCAATAGTTGGCTGGGACGATGCAAATGAATGTTGGATATGCAAGAATAGCTGGGGTACTGGTTGGGGCGAAGATGGCTGGTTCAGAATAAAATATGGGGAATGTGGGCTTGCTACTACCTACTCAAATTGTCAGGCGTACTCCATTTTTGAGCTGCCAAAAAAGGTAATCTCTTGCGACTCCGGAGGGATGGCTAGGGATATATTTATAGCTGGTGATAGCGTCTATATAGAGGCACTCGGGCTTTCACCAAGCACCGAGTATAAGGTATGGATACAACCAAATCCAGTAACTGAAGGCGATTCTCTTGTTTCCGGGAAGGACCCCTCGCCCTCACAAGAGACAGTGAGCACCGATGCAAATGGAAACATTTTTCCTCTGCTGATATGGTCTATACCTGCTGATGCATCAGCTACCAACACTGAATATGACATCGTCCTTGATAATCAATATGCAGGTACGGTAGGCACATATAATGCTGCTGATGATGCCATTGATTCTAGTGCCGTGACAGGGATTTTAGCGCCGGTTCCGGAACTCGCAACGCTAATTTTATTTTCGGTTGGATTGCTCGTGCTTGTGGGATACGTTGTATTAAAGAGAAAGTTATTTGTTTAGCTAACTAGCCCGCTATTTAAGAAGATGTAGTTAATGTGGATATATATGAGCACACCGGAAGAAAGCGATGTAACGGGGAGCTCTTTTGCTGGAACCGCTACAATTAACGTCTCTGATTTAACGCAGTATCTGTTATGTCCCCGTCTGGTGTATTTCCGCGCAAAGGGATATGAACAAGATAGAATAGTAAAGGGGAAAGAAAGGGGTATGATTGAGCGGATCTTACTGAAAGAATTGGCATTTAATTTGGATACTCTTTCCGGTGGCAAAGATGAGGTAGGAGTACGGGAGAGAGAAGACGGAGAAGAAGAAGGGGAAGATGCAAGAAGCATAATTGATGATATCGTAGATGACATAGAACGGATATATAAGGAAGAACTGGAAGGTGTGAAAAGGGACCTTATTGTAGCTGTAAAAAGAGATATAGTATGTGGCGTGGGGACAGATGAATGGTTGCGTAAGGTGAAGAATGGGCTATTAGCGGTAGAGGAAGCACAGGGATATGAACGGGAACAGATGGTGGTATCGGAAAAGCTGGGTATGAGCGGCAGTGTGGACAAACTGATAAGGATAGATGAAGAGGTTATACCGTGCGTGATAAAAACGGGCAGATGCCCCGAGTTTAGTGTTTGGCGAAGCGAGAGAGTGCAATTGGCCGCATATGCTATGCTCATAGAAGAAGTGTTTGAAACAACAGTAAAACGTGGCTTTGTGGAATATATAAGAACTGCTGAGTTCCGGGAATTGCAGATACGAAAGAAGGATAGAGCGCTTGCATTGCAGATATTGAAACGAGTGAAGCGGATAAAACGCGGTGCTTTCCCGGAGAAAGGGGTGCATGCACCCTGTGATACATGTTCCTTTATTGCGAGGTGTGAAACGAGAAAGACACTGCTTTCTAAATTGTTAGGGATGTGAGATTCTGCGAGTCGTTCTTTGGCGCTTTTACGAAATCACGTTTCTACAGAAGACAAATGCACAGAAAAGAACAGATAAGAGGAAATGTGAAACGGTTATTGGCGGAATTGCCGCAAGAGGTGGTATTAGAGGCCGCGGCAAAGACACGCACTACAGAAGAGACTCTGGCTGCGATTGATGCTGGGATAAAGATAGTGGGGGAAAATTATATCCAGGAGGCAGAAAGGGCATTTACCGTTATTGGTAAACTTGTGAACTGGCACTTTATTGGACATCTGCAAAGAAACAAAGTGAAGAAGGCGGTGGAACTCTTCGACCTAATTGAGACGATAGATTCTTTTTCTATCGCAGAAGAGGTTAATAGAGTCAGTAGTAAAATGGGAAAGATAATGCCTATCTTAATTGAGGTAAACAGTGGAAGAGAACCGCAGAAATTTGGCGTTTTTACTGACGATGTAGAAGAGATAGTGGTAAAAATATCCACGCTCGCTTCTGTCAAAATCGTGGGGTTGATGACTATGGGCCCCTACGAAGAAGAGCTAGAGAATTTACGCCCTTATTTTAGAGCGACAAAAACAATATTTGAGCAGATAAAAAAATCGGGCATACCCTCTGTGGATATGAGGTATCTTTCTATGGGGATGAGTGACTCATATAAAATCGCAATAGAAGAGGGCGCAAATATCGTACGCGTTGGAACTGGTATCTTCGGTCCTCGAAGGCGTGTTTGATTACAAAGGATAAGAACGCATAAAATCACACTAAAACTAGTTATAGACACAGATTAACACAGATTCTAAAGATCAATAACGACAAACATAATTAAATCTGTGTATATCTGTGTAAATCTGTGTCCTAAATTTGGTAGAAGGTAGATATACCACATATACAATAAAAAATGGAAGAACGAGGCATAAGTAAACATGAGCTGAAATCGTTTCTCAACGAGCAAAAGCAGAAGGATCTGACTTACCGTAAAGTTTTGAGCTCTATGTGCTCGTATCCACATGAAATAGCAGCGTATGCGCATAATCTGTTCTTAGAATCGAATTTGGGCGATTCCGGGCTGTTCCCAGGTACAAAAGCAATGGAGGACGAATTGATACTGATGATTGGAGCGTTACTAGGCTATGAGAACGCACACGGCTATATCTCCACCGGTGGGACAGAATCGAATATACAGGCAATGAGAGCAATAAGAAACAGGAAAAGAAAGGAAGGACTGCAAGAGATGAACATAATCGTGCCGAAAACTGCGCATTTCTCTTTTGATAAAATCGAGGACCTATTATGTCTGGAAGTAAAGAAAGCGGGATTAGACGATGAATTGAGAGTGGATGTGGATTTGGTGGAAGAATTGATAGATGATAATACGATCAGCATAGTTGGTATAGCGGGCACGACCGAATTTGGACAGATAGATCCGATAAAGGCGCTTGCAGATCTCGCCCGTAAAAACGATATCTTTTTACATGTCGATGCCGCTTTTGGTGGTTTCGTAATCCCATTTTTAGATGCCAAGTACCCGTTCGATTTCTCGCTTGACGCTGTATCATCTATTTCCGTAGACCCGCATAAGATGGGGATGAGCACGATCCCTGCAGGATGCATCCTGTTCCGTGACGAGTCGTATTTAGCCGATTTAGCTGTAGATACACCATATCTGACGACAAATGAGCAGTGCTCGCTGATAGGGACAAGAAGCGGCGCACCTATCGCGGCTACTTACGCGGTACTCAAATATCTCGGTAGAAACGGCTTGAGGGCGATTGTAGATGAATGCATGCAGCAAACGAGGCTGTTAGTGCGCGGTGCAAAGGCGATGGGCATTTACCCGGTGATAGAGCCTGTTATGAATGTGGTATCGTTGCGTTTTCATGATGTTGATCGGGTGGCGAAAGCGTTAGAAGCAAGAGGATGGCGCGTTTCTACGACAAGAGCACCAAAGGCGCTTCGATTTGTTATAATGCCGCATGTTACTGAAGATACGATAGAACTGTTTTTGAACGATTTGGCGTCTGTGACGTAGCAGTAGTGGTTGAGTTATATGACCGGTGCAAACGTGCATGGTACTATTACCATTGGTGGCATTACCTATGATATGTCTGGTAGAGGGTATCATGATCATAACTGGGGCGAATGGCTCTTTGATGATCCGCAGTGGAATTGGGCGCAAGTCAGTGTGCCAGAAGAGAATGTCAGCCTGGTGCTCGGCGATGTGATTATACCGCCAGCGCGCAACATCATGATGACGTTTAAATACAATGGGACAACGATAATAATATTCGATGAAATCGATCTGAGATACACCAGCTATGAATTTGATCCGATCACGTCGAAACTATACCCCGATGAATACCACGTGACTGGAAACAGTGATGAATACCGCATAAATGTCACAATTAACGTAATTAAGAACGTGCCACTACAGAGGTCATTCCCGGGAGCACTGCCAGAGTAGTTGACACAGACTCTGGATCATATCTACGTGTAATAGGGAACCATACATACTTGCTGGGAAAGTTCACAACGCCATTGTATATCCTGGAACATACCAGAATGTCAATGACGATTTCTATGTAGCGATATTTTTTACATGTGTATAAGCTTTTTGTATTGTTAGGGTTTATAGGTTTATGTGGTGATGAAAAAAATATGAGAGAAGAAACAAGGCCGTCTTCTTGCTATGGGCGTTCATATCAGCATTAAGATTTTAGGTTTCGGTTTACGCAGATACGTACATGTCGGTATGTGTGTGCCTTAGAAAAGGGATATAATTACAGAACGTGCAGAGAAAATGCGAAGAAAGGTAATACTTATATTGCTGCTTTATGCAGTGATTTTATGTTATAATGTCACGCCGGTAGTCATAGCGGATGCAAACGGGTACGATGTGACTCTTACTTTACCTGATACCTGTGTAATAGGGACAGATTTGCTCATCCAAGGCACAGCTACTGGTGGAGAGACAGTAGATATCGCAAATGGAGATATAATGGTAGCCGTTGATATACCGATAGCAGAAGACGGTAGATTCATTAAGAAAATCGCTCTCGATGTTGAGACAATGGTAATTGTAATAAAAGCGTACGTAAATGGCCCAAAAGATCGAGATGGTAACCCCGTGGAAGTAAAGGTAGGGGAAAGAATTCCAGAAAGTTCAGGAATATTTGATAATGGGAATATCCAGGTAATAATGACTGCTCCAACGCTATCAGCAGAACAATCAACAAGTAATGTTGCTCGGAATGGCACATATTCGATCACGGGCATTGCCCCAGGATCCGATTGTGTGGATATTGTACTTATCGGGCCAAAAGGGAGTTATGGGGTTGGAACAGATGGTGGCTACGGGATTACCGTCTATTATGTTCCCGTTTCTAAAACAAATCATACCTTTTCGAAGACTATTACGATTGACAAAAATGCGGATGAAGGGCGATACATTGCTTTGATATTGAGTCCCGGACTCGATCAGGAATATGGCTATGGGTGTTTTTTTATCTATGATAAAAAGGTGGCAGAATGGGAGAAGAAGGAAGACCGCATTGCAGATCTTATTAGCTCTGCCATATTTGATTTGAAGACACAACCAGAAGCACTTGATTTAATGACGAGCAAAACAATTAATGCTACGGGCTGCGATGACCTTTCACAATCGACCTCATTTTATGTTGGAAACGAGACAGAGGCGTTTGTGCCGCCGAGAACAAGCCTGGAAGTAGAGCAATTAGCGCTTATCGCTGCAAAAGGTGATAACTATCATGTCTCGGGGACTTGTTATGGCTCGGATTTCGTCAATATCATCTCAATCAGCCCAAAAGGCGGGCCCGGAAATGCAACTAGCGGTGCTAAACCTGGTTTCAATATATCTACCGTACACCTAAAGAACCATAGCTTCTCAAAGATGTTCCCGCTGGATAAGTGCGCTGATTTTGGCGGTTATGAGATACTAGTATTAAGCCCCGGTAGGAATGGCGTTTATGACGGTATTGGCACGAGTGATTTGAAGAACGGCGTATCAAATAAATATGGTGGATATGAGCACTTAGTAAATTATAAAACACAAAAAGAACTCGTAGCTATTATTAAGGATGCAACAATAGAAGCAGCGGGTAGCGATGACCTCATACAGGAACTACGAGTGACTATTGAATCGCCCTACATCCACCTGGAAGAGATTGAAGACGTTCTCATTGGGGACACACTGGAAATAAAAGGCACAACGAACAGAGAGCCGGGAACAAAAATTAGGATAACAGCAAGATGTGACCTTCTGGAATTACCCGTGTCTATTGAAGAAGTCAAATGGCCAACACCGGATGAGGGTGTATTCTCAGCAACAATTGATACCGATGAAGCTGTTGGGGGCACATATGTGGTTGATGCAGAAGACGGAGTAAGCTATGAGTGTGTAGATGTGAATATTGTTGAAACAATTCCAACTGCCTTGCTGACAATACCAAATATGACCATTGGTATAGGCACAGCAGATCGGTCTTATCCGCTTTTGAATCCCGCTCTAAGTGAGACACCAACGTCAAGTCCAACTTCTACGCCACTTCCGGAGATTGAAAAGATAAATGGTTCTATAAATGATTTCATTCTCTTTATCAAAAAGGATATTAGATGGGCGATTAGTATCACCATTGCGATTTTCATATTGATGATCGGACTTACAAATATCCGTTTGGAATACGAAAAGAAGAAAAAGGAACATCAAAAGCAATTAATAAATAAAAACATCTTGTTCCAATGGGACGCCCCGGTGCATAAAGAGGAGAAAATATTCTTGTACCAAAAAATAAAGCAAAAACTTAAAGGATTTGTATATTGTATGAAAAACTATCTGCTTTCTTTAAGAATATTGAGTTGGGTAATGATAATACTCAGTATAATGTCTATTGTAGATTACATCTTCGTATTTTTCGAACTACAATATGTTCACTTAGGTGTTCTTGTATCGGCATTAGGTATAACTGCGTCTATCTTGATATTCGAGAATAAAAGAGTAGGTGTCATTCTTGCTTTAGTTTGGTCTGCATTACAGATCTTAACAATACAAATAGATTCGTTCTGTTTTAATTTCATCCAATTTCTGGATTTACGGTTTTATTTTAGTATCGATGATGCAAATTTCGGGATAAATATCTTTGCGATTATTTTATTCTGCTTATTCTTTATAAAACGAGAGGAATTGGATATTCAGTAAACAATTGTGATTTGATGCTTGTGATTTAGGATTGTTCCACCAGTTATTTAGCATCTTTCCCAGACCGATAAAACCTGCGTTTCAAAACCTCCTTTTCCAATTCAATTCGATTCGCATTCCAGACATTGCAGAGTGCCCAAATCATGTGTCCACATTACCGCAACAGGATAATGAACCGGAATCTCCTCCCCTACCCAACTTGTCATCGTCGTCAATGACCAAGAACTGCCTCACTTCTGGAATCATGGACAAATGGTCGAAATAAAAAACTGTCATTCTATACGCGTAAAAAGCAGTGTAAAGCTTGTGGTCATCTAAAGAACCACAATCATGCATATAGTTTTCGCAATACATATATAAAAGAAATAAACGGTAGCTTATATATAGTGTTCTTACCTAAAATAATTTAGACATATAAAGATGACGACCATAACGCCACAATCGCTCTTGAATATCGCGAATATAGAACTGAGTGGAGACCGGAACCCGCTACTAAATAGGATTCTTACTATTGTGGGACGAGAGCTGCGTGCTTATTCGGGGTCTATTATGCTCGTCAATGTGGTGACCGGAGAACTTGAGATGGTTGCTACTTTTGGGCTCCCGGACGAATATACCGAAAGTGTTCACCGCGAGGGTGTGCCCACCGCCACAGACACATCAGGCGTGGTTCTGGAGACGGGGCGATATTACCAGGCACCTAACCTCTTCAAGGAGGAGCCTAGCGATAAAAACCGGCTGGACCTTGGACGTGAGTTAGGCATATCGGCGCAGATCGCTATGCCAATGAAACGAAAGGACAAGGTTATCGGTCTGTTGAATCTCTATATGGCAAATCCTCATGAATTCACAGAAAGCGAGATTGCTTTTCTTACAATAGCCGCAAGCCAAGCCGCAGCGGTAATCGAAAATGCCAGGCTATATACTCTGATACAGACTAAAAACGATGAACTGGAGCTCGAAATCAACGAGCGTAAGCGTGCGGAGGTGGCATTGCTGGAGAAAAAGGAACTACTGAGTAATATATTGGCTGGATCCGCTGTTGGAATTGGTGTTGTGGAAGATAGAAAGCTTAGTTGGACAAATGAAAGCATGATGAAAATGTTCGGTGTAGAAAAGAAAGAAGAATATATTGGCCAAAGTGCAGAAATACTTTATGCGTCCGAAGAGGAATATGCACGAGTTGGCCAAATACTCTATCAAAATCGTACTGATAAAGTGGTCCAATATGATGCACATCTTAAACGAAAAGATGGTTCCACATTCTATGGCTGCATATTGATAAGCTTTTTAGATTCGTCTAGTCCCATGCAAACGGCTATTGCTACCATATTGGATATATCATGGAGAAAGCATGGGGAAGAGGCCCTTAAAAGGTCAGAAGAGCGGTTACGGGCATTATTTGAATATGCACCGAATGCATATTTCCTGTACGACTTAGAAGGTAACTTATTGGACGTTAATAAAGCCGCAGAGAGGCTAAGTGGACATAAAAAGGAAGAAGTCATAGGTAAGAATCTTTTCGATCTGAAAATACTGCCTCCCGAGCAAAAACCAAAAGCATATGCGTTTTCGCTTAAGCCTGTGCAAGAGCAACCTATTGATCCCCATGAGCTTATCTTAACTCGGAAAGACGGTAAGAAGGTCACAGTAGAACTAAGAGCGTTTACTGTAAAGATAGAGGATAGAACTTTGGTGTTATGCTCGACCCTCGACATCACGGCGCGCAAACGGGCTGAGGAGGCTTTAGTAACTAAAAACCTGGAACTGATGCGTGAAATCAACAACCGCAGGCAAGTAGAGAATGCGTTGAAAAAAAGTGAACAAAAGTACAAGGAAATTACTGAGTTCTTACCAGACCAGATTTATGACTATATACGTATAATAAACTAATCTGCGTAAATCCGTGTAAATCTGCATCATAAATTAAATTTATAGGTAGAAATTATACATCATATACAGCGAGAACGCATAAAATTACTTTGTCGCTAACGATGAAAGTTCGGCTACAAGGAGGAATATCGCCTGCTTGTGATCTTCCTTGCTCCTATGCACCTGGAAAGGCGAAATGTCCATCTCGTTATATTTTGAGAAATCACAGTTCAAATCATTTTCTTCACAATACCGTTTCAACTGTGCCAAAAGCATATGCAGGTGTATTAACTCTTCCTTTTTCATCTTCACACAATGAATGTCAGCACATTTAACTTGATACTGCCTACTTGAAAGTGCAACTATTTAAAGTTTTCTATCTGCCGCCTAGGCCATCGCTTAAGAAACTTCAAAACCATACCAAAATTCGTGCTGATCTGAATTGCCAAGCAAGATAAAGGAAGAGGATACAGGGGTTAAAATAATATGTGACCCCTTTATTTATTTCTCCACTTTTTCTTTTTGGCTGCCCCAATTCTTGAGCGATCACTCCCCGCCTAAGAACGACTCCAGCAGTTCCGGATCCACCCGCATATTCAGGATCCTGATGGGCTCTGCCTTCTCGTAAATATTCTTCAAGTTACCCTGCTTCTTAAACGAGGCAAGCTTCCTTACACCCTTTAGCTGCGATTCTGAAAGTTTCTCCGTCTCTATCACCCCTTCTTTTTCCGCTCGCTTCATCAAGTCCTTACCTGCATCGCTTCGCGTTATCACCGTTGACCACCCAAATTCGGAGCCTATTGAACCAACAGAGACGTCTGCGAACTCGGCAGCAAAATCATAGCAATAGTCGCACGCCTCACGCACGCAGTCACGCATATTCTTTATCGGCGTCTTTATCTCTTTTCCCGCCTTCGTATACACGATGAAACTACCCTTCTTTATGTTGAACTTTTCCACATCTTCTATCCGCGTACCCAACTCAAGCAGCTTATTCTTTAGCATCGGCATGTCAAAAGTTTCTGAGCAGAGTAGCCCAATCAGTAACTTCACCCTATCAGAACCGACATCAAAGCCCGTTGACTGTTGTACCTTCCGCATACCCTGTATGTGACATGGCAACCCGACTAGGGCGACATTATTATAGCCCTGTTCAAGAGCATCTCCAACACCTGATACCGAAGGGCACTGCGTATATTTCGACCCGGCAGCAGCTATTACGTCCGCCTTTTTTGTCGCTACGAACGGTTCCGCTACCCAGTCTTCAGTTGTCTTTGATACCACCGCGGCGTCTATATCTCCATGCTCAAGCAAGAAAATGAGTAATGCTGATACAACTCCGCCATCTTGTGCCTTCTCCATTACCGCTTTATCAGTCGCTCTTGCTGTTAAAATATCCCCCTTGTAGTATCCCAGAAGGTTATCGGTTCTTACCTCGCCAAACACAGCCCGTTCCACTTCCAGAGGTGCAAAGAACGTCCGAGGACAGAAATCATAGCACGCACCGTGTATCTCATGACACTTCTTCTTCGTCACAGGAAGCTCACGCTCGTACGTTATGTATTCCTTACAGAATGCACCACAAGAGCCACAGTAGCAGCACAGACCGTTATATATCACTTCCCGTTCTAAATCAGTTATGTTTCCTTTCTCTTTTACCATTTTCAATCAACCTACCTCTTTGTACTACTCACAAACTCCTTCAACATAGCCTTATACTCCTCTTCCATCCTAGGCATGATATTCGTGAAACTCATCCTCGCATTCGGATGGTAATATCTGTCTATTGATACCGTACGCATCAACGGCTCAGTCGCGAAATTCTTCAGACAGGAAAGCATCTGCGATGCGTAATAATAGATGATGCCATAGAAGATCACGAAATCGTAATTGCCCGCTCCATCTAGACCCTCCCAGTTCGGGTCGCGTAAACAATTGGTGAGCTCATGCAAGTTGTAATAGTATATGTTCTCTGTGTAGCCCTTTTCTACAAACCCTCTTATGCTGTGCCCTGTTGCTGCTATCGGTATCCCTTTTTTACCTAGTTCTATCGCAATATCTATAAAGAACTCGTCCCTCAACAGCTCTGAGCCAACCACGAGCAACGGCCTCTTTGCGCTCGATATATAACTCCCTATCACTTCCGGCGGTGCTACTCCTCCTACCTCTGGACCCGCGATAGTCGCCACGTCAAACGGTATTTCTATTCCCATTTTTTTGCCTCCCTTATTTCTTCCCTCTTATCAGCCTTTCCAAATTTGTCGGATTAAACGAGGGGTTGTATGCCCTAATCGGTCCTTCCTCTATCCGCTTCTTCTTCCAATCTATCTTCCAATCTCGCTCATCTTCCAGCTTCTTCAATAGTTCGTTCCGCGTAGCAATAGGTAGGTCACTTGCAGCCCTTACAAAGAGATGCCAGTCAGAAGGATAGGTATGGAGATACTTCAAGTTGAGGTCTATGTAATGTGTTAGTTTTACAGAACGACCACGATCGGTATCAGAAGGCCGGAAACAGAGCTTTGCCATCATCGGTAACGCTTCCTCTACCGTTTCACAAGCTACGAGTAAGTCTTGCGGTCCCGGCTCAACATAAACATCGGACCCGTCACTGGCGTCTATTAGCTTCCAATCTTCCTTTATGTCCGGACGACTCATGAACGCTCTACGGTATTTCACACCATGAGGTCCTACCACTGCGGGAACACCAAGCCGATTAAAGCCGGTTGCGATAGAAGCAGCCTTCTGTGACATCGCGCCCCACGCAACACCACATGCACCCACTCGGCTCAGAATGTAATCCGCGATCTCCTCATAATTGCCCCTTAATGGCCGACCTGCGAATATACTCGCCACTTTTATCGCGGCATCGTGTATATGCGCATTAGAAACGCACGAGCCTATGTTCAGCACGCCGCCACCGTCAAACCCGCCGTGATGCTTCTCATACAGCGTTTTACCGTCTTCGTCCTTCCAGAGCGCACAATCAATCGCCATGCAGCCTGTAAGCGTAACGATATAGTTCCGTTCCGCAAACTCCTTTACTATAAGCCACGCGTCCTTCGTACCATTAGGGTAATTACCGCAGCCGATCGGAGCTATAATGCCGGGAATAGTCCCAAGGACAATGGGTGCTCCCACCACTCTTATCTCACTGTCCCATATAGGTCCCCTGCCTACTCGCATCCGCCCTTTCTCCTCTTTCAACTGCGGATACGCTGCTTTCGTCATCATATCTACAATCGGGATATGCTTCTTACATACCTGCTCGCATCTGCCGCAGCCGACACAGATGTCGAACAAGTCGGCAAGTGGTTTTATGTTGCCCGCAGCGGCGCTTTTATTCGCCTCGCCTATATAAAGACCGTTGGGACATGCAAGTGTACAGCTTCCGCATAGGACACAGTCATTCACGTAATATTTGAATTCGTCATCACTGAGTATAAACTTTAGCGACCTTCGCTTCTTATCCATTTCTAGCGCAGTCCTCACCGCAACCTCGCCCACCTGGTCTGGCTCGAGTATTATGACTCCGGGGACTCGGCCGCTAACCAGGTCATCCACGATTTTATCCGGGTCGTCATCGGTCCTATCTACCAGCCCGTGCATCGCTTTGTCGTTCGTTGCGATCATAGGTGAATGTACACGCTGACAGAGTTCTAATACGTCTGCTCGGATACATTGCTCGTCTATTACAACGACATCCGCAATGCCGGCACGCAGAACACGCAATTGGCGGCCAAGTGCTGCTGTTACCTTCGCTTTATGGTACACCCGCGTGGTGTCAATAGAGGTGCAACAGATCCCGCCGAGATCTACCTTGTCTTCCAGGTCGTTTTCCGTTAAATACACTCCTATATCAGCAGCCGGAGGCACATTATGTCCGATAACAATAATAACTGCATTATCCGTGTTCATTGTGCCTATGCCGACGTCAACCAAAGGAACGTCCGGTCCGCCGCCTGGTAAGCTCGTTGGCATCTTATAACACGCAATCTGAATAATATCCGCCGCCTCCTTGTTCAGAGAATCGAGCATACCCATGTGTAACGCTTTTGACTCGAAGTCCATGTACGAGCCTTCCTGCCCCGTGTGAAGTGCATCTGTTAACTGAACTATCTGCTCTTCTACATAACTGAATACTTGCTCATAATCGCCTATTGTCTTCGGTTTTATTCCGCATACCAATCTCGTTAAGGGTGCTTCTATGTCCACTTCGGGTCCGAAATCTATTGGCACATTTCGTCCAAACTTATTTATCATGTCATGTAAAAGATGCCTACCATGACCACAATGTGCACTACAGCCCACCAAACAAGCAAGAAGGACCATCCTTCCCTGCTGGGCGTCCATTTTTATTCCGCATGCACCTTTTTTGTTACCAGAGAGGTCGCATTTACCGTATGTGCAAAGGCAGCACATGTCGCAAACAGGCGCGTAAAACGGCTTGTAGCGGTTCAATAGCTTGAAGTCCCAATCTCGAAGTGTCGCCATGCGCGGCATTGGATGAGGGCCCATAGGCTCCCATTCTTCCTCTTCCTCCCCCTCATCCACTATCTCCCCTATGTGTATATCCACATTTTTCAAGTCGAATAGATCGACAAGCCCACCTTTTTTTATCTCTTCCATTTTTGCCCCTTTTTATCCCTATATCTCCTCTTTTTTTTTACTCTTTAAGCTTTACTGTTTTTGTTTCTGCAGAGCCAGTACTAACCCAAGCAATTTAAGAGCATAAAACGGTGGTTCTTGCACTTCACAGCAGTGCTATCATAGTGAAAATAGTGCAACCACCGAACCAATCATTATACCGGCCATTATTAAGCCCAGTATCGCTTTCTGCCATCGCTTACTATTACTATCTTCCGCCACTCTTTTCCTTTTCACCATCTCTTCTTTTACTCCTCCTCTTAAATTTTTGATCCCGTTGGTAAAAATCAGAATCAGACAATATCTATAACGTTTCCTTGTTTATATATTCCTTTGGTTTTAGGGCACCTGACACCTCCCACCTTCACCATGGCTAGCTATATATACAATTACAAAAAAACTTGGTTTGAATATCACATATTCACTATCCCCAGTAACATTTATATTATCACCTGCTCCACCCGTTACCGTGAGTATCCGTGTCTGAAGCTCAATAGTACTAGTCTTATCTGCCTCAATTGTAATTTCTCCCGGTATTATTTTTAAATACTTTTTACTGCTCTCTTTGTCCAATCCACATGCGCATGCTGGCTTGGTCTCAATCTGGAAAGTGTAATCCCCTATCGCCCATCCATTGGTTTTGAGACAGTATTTATTATACTTACTCAATTCAACCACTGTTATGTTGTTAAATGTCTGATCATTCTCTACCTCATATTTTAGCACCATCAAAAACATAATCCGTGCTGACATATACATTGACTGCATCTATTTCATTACACGCTTTTGCAACGTTCAAAGCACCAATTGCATTGACCTGAAAAGCTTTTGCAACTTCAAGTTCCGCATCGTCAACTCTAACATAAGCGGCAGTATTAATGACCACCTCTGATTTGAGTTCATTCAAAATCTTCACGCTTTCTGGATCGGTAACATCCAAATCTCGGTGAGTTAAAGGAATTGCATCCTCTCCAAAGGCCTTCACTAAATCGCTCCCCAATTGGCCATTTGCACCGAGTATCGCTACCTTCACGCTTATCACCGCCTCCTTAACTAACTACTTACTCGATAAACACTACATCGAGTCCCAGCTTCACCGCTATCTCCGTAGCACCGCTGAGATACCCCACAAAGGATTCAAGGATCAGTACATCAGCGCCTAATTTCTGCAGCACTTTGAAGAGTACCTTGGCTTCACTGCTCGATATCTTGCGGTAGATCACCTGATGCTTCCAGATAGCATTCGAAACTTCAGCCAGCGCTAAGTCCAGTGAGCGTGGTTCAGCAGTGAGATAGTCCCTCACCTGCTCCCAGTGCTCTTCCTTCAGGACATACTTCGCGATCGCGGATGCATCAATTACTATCACGATCTTCCCTCACATACCTCGATGCTGTTTCTTTCTCAGGCGGGGGTACATTTTTGAGCATTGAATCTATCTCTTCCAAGGCTCTCTTCCTCTTGTATTCCTTCACCTTAGCCTCTATGAACCTTCTCACTTCTTCGCTCCAGTTGATTTCCAATTCTTTTACGCTCTCCTTCAACTCCTACCTATATAAAAACATCGTTGTAATACACCTCTCCCCGCTCCACCAACACTCTCAACCTAGGCAACTGCTGATCTTTTGGTGAGAGAATTGGCATATCAATCGGCCATGGAATATTCACATCGGGATCGTTCCAGATTAATCCGCTCTCACAATCTGGAGCGTAAACATTGTCAACTTTATAAATGACTTCTGCGGCATCACTCAATACTAAAAAGCCATGAGCACAGCCTCCGGGAACGTAAAGCTGATACTTGTTGTCTTCTGAAAGATTAACACCTGCATAGTTACCAAAAGCTGGCGAGTTCTTACGTAAATCAACAGCCGCATCATAAATTTCTCCTCTAATGCATCGAACTATTTTAGCCTGAGCATAAGGTTCCCTCTGGAAATGCAAGCCTCTTAAAACACCATACTCCGATTTTGAGTGGTTGTCCTGAATGAATACACTTTTTATTCCTGCGTTTTCTTCAAAATCTTCTTTATTATATGTTTCCATGAAAAAACCTCTTTCATCCTCAAAGACCTTTGGTTTTATCAGGATAACATCAGGAATTTCCAACTTTTTAAACTTGAAAGTCATTTTGATCGCCTCTATAAGATTACCACCTCAGCTTCCAAGGAGTTGGATGCAACACTTTCTCATCAGCTAAAGGTTTCCACCACCACTCGTTCTCCAAATACCATTCAACCGTCTCTTTCATGCCTTCACTAAAACCATATTTTGGCTTCCAACCTAATTTTCTAATCTTGGAGGAGTCCAAACTATACCTGAGGTCATGTCCAGGTCGGTCTTCTACGAACTCTATTAAGTCTGTTTTAGCCATTACTTCTAAGAGTTCGTTTACAACCGCCAAATTAGTTCTCTCTTCGCCACCCGAAACGTTATATATTTCGCCTCGTACCCCTTTATCCAAAACCAAATTTATTGCCTCGCAGTGGTCTTCAACAAATATCCAATCTCGCACGTTCTTTCCCGTTCCGTAAATGGGTATCGTCATATCCGCTTTCGCCCTAATTATCGCTTTGGGGATCAACTTCTCCGAGAATTGGTAATATCGTATATGTGCCGATTACGTTGCTTTCGATAAACGCAAAAGGATTGGATATGCTTCTGTCAACGTGCGTCTCCGCTGCGAAATTGACTATTGCATCCACGCCTTTAACAAGCTCTGCCATTAACTCATAATCGCAAATATCGCCCTTAACTACTTTGCAATCTAAATCCTTCAAATTGTTCTCGTTAGAGCCATATTTTAAAGCGTCAACTACGATGATTTCAGCTTTATCTGCCTTATATCTTACAAAGTTGCTGCCGATGAAGCCCAAGCCACCAGTTATCAAAACCCTCATAAAATCACCGTATCCTCAATATCCACAATGTTAACAACTAATTTCGCTCTTTTCGTCATTTCCCCATCCAAACTAACTAAAGGTGCGTTGAACTCCTTTGCAATTTGAATATCTCACCATCTCTTCTCCCTTTGGGTTCTGATTTCTTCTACCGCGGAGATCCCTTCCCATTCCTGTGAAATCTCTTTGGATGCCGCCATCAAATCATCCCATGCTCCCTCCGTCTTCTCTTTATCGCTCTCTTCTAATCCAATAGCAATTTTCTTTATTTGGGTCAACTCCTGTGTCATACGATCCAAATGCTCCCTAAGACTCTGCACACTACTCATTTTTCATCATCTCTCCCATGCGTTACTCCGTTTGAAGCAACAATAATAAATTTTCCAAGATGCAAGTTAAACATGTATCCTGCATCTTGTATCCTGCAGCATTCTCTTACGTAATCTCGTGGTTTGCTATCTCCTTTTTACACCACCACACCCTCCAAAACCGTCTCGATATTCTTATCCGCATTCCGTTTCTTAAACTTTACCAGTTTCGCAATCTCTTTCTTATCCACTTCCGCGCGTGTGAACTCCGTAGCATCCAACAGCTTCTGCCCTGCTTTTGACCGCACAATCACCGTGGAATACTCATCAGAACTGCCAACCGAGCCGATAGCAATATCTGCAAGCCGTGACGCGAAATCGTCGCAGAACGGACAGCCTTCTCTTATCACCGACTCCATATCTCGCACAGCGCATGAATAATCCTTACCCGCCACCGTAACGATATAGTTCCCTTTGCTTATCTGTGTCTTTTCCGCTTTATCGAGTTCAACGCCAAATGTCCGCTTCGTATACGATTTTAAAGCCAAGTAATCGAAACTCTCAAAACAGAACAAGCCTAATATGGTCAGTTCAACACCCGGATATTCGCGTTCCAAATCCCACAGTTGCTGCAGCTTCCGCACCGCTCGGACTTCACATGGCGTTCCAACCACTGCAATTCGTCTCTTACCTGCTTTCAATGCCGCCTCTAGCGTAGACATCAGCGGCACACGCAGATATTTCGTACCGCTCGCACTCAATATCCCTGCTACATCATCAACTACCACATACTCAGCATTATATCCCGCTGCTCGCTGCACCACAAGTGCAGCATCAAAGATATTATGCTCAATACCTGCAATGAGCAGTGCCGTAACCATTCCGCCGTCTTGACCACCCGTAGCAGCCTTACCGGCAATAATAGCGTTGTAAACGCCCAGTTCGGCATCACGTTCGCCCACCAGGTATTTAGCCTCTAGTTCCGCTATGTCCTCGGCCGTAGTCGGATATATATTCTTCTCCAACTTTATCGCTTCCGTGGGGCATACAAGAGCACATGAACCACAGCCGATGCAATCGTCAGATAGCTCCTTGTACGGTGCACCCACTGCGCGATCTACACCACGACTTATAACGTTTATCGCCGATACACCCACTAACTCATCACAGACCCGTGTGCACAATCCGCAAAGGATACATCGTTCATCTTCCAATACGAATCGCGGCTTTACAACGCCATATTCGCGTGCCAGACTTTGTATCCGCCCTTCTTCCGGACATCGAGCCAGTAACAGTTCCAGAAGCAGCTTCCGTATCGCTATAATATCAGGCGATTTCGTGCTTACTACCAGTTTCTCCTCAGCCGGATAATTACATGATGAGACCACCTTCTTCCGGCCTCGTTCCTCTATCTCCACTACGCATAACCTGCAAGCGCCAAGGGGCTCTAACGCGGGATGATAACATAACGTGGGAATCTCAATGCCAATGTTTCGTGCAGCCTCTAATATCGTCTGCCCTGCCTCTATTTTTACCGCCGTACCGTCAATTTCCATATTCATCTCCCTCCCTCCCCCTTTCGCCCCGTGCCTTTTGCCCTTTGCCCCTCTCTATCACCCGCTCTGCATCAGGAATGGGCGGTGGAACCGGCTCGCCCGAAATCTTCATCACTGCACCTACCTTAGACGGACAAACGTCATAGCAAATACCGCACTTTATGCATTTTGTCTGATCTATCACATGTATCACACGTTTATCGCCTTCTATCGCATCCTCAGGACAATTCTTCATACAGAGCCGGCATGCAGTGCACTTATCCGGCACTATATAAAAAGAGATCAGGTCTTTACATACCAATGCCGGGCATTTCCTCTCCTTTATATGCGCTTCATATTCGTCACCGAAATATCGTATGGTGCTTAAAACAGGATTCGCGGCTGTTCTGCCCAGAGCACATAGTGCCGCGCTCTTCATTACATCAGCAATCTCATGAAGCAGTTCTATATCGCCCTCACGGCCTTTACCTGCAACGATGTCGTTCAGTATCTCACGCATACGCTTTAAACCCTCACGACAGGGCACGCATTTGCCACACGATTCATTACAGAGGAAATCCACGAAGTACCGCGCTATATCCACGATACATGTATCCTCATCCATAACGATCATACCGCCCGAGCCCATCATCGAACCCAACTTCGTGAGTTCATCGAAATCCACCGGTGAGTCAAGATAACGTTCAGGGATCACACCGCCTGATGGTCCTCCGGTTTGTACAGCTTTGAATCTCTTCCCGCCAGGAATCCCTCCGCCGATCTTATAGATTATGTCCCTCAGTGTGGTGCCCATAGGAACTTCCACCAAACCGGTATTGTTCACCTTGCCCACAAGCGAGAAGATCTTTGTCCCTTTGCTGCCTTCTGTTCCAATCGAGTTGAACCAATCGGCACCTTTTCTTAATATTAGTGGCACAATTGCATATGTCTCAACATTATTCAAATTGCTCGGCTTGCCCCAAACGCCACTGTCAGAGGTATGGATATATTTAGGTCTCGGCTCGCCCACTGTCCCTTCTATCGCATTCATTAACGCACTCGATTCGCCGGATACAAAAGCGCCCGCACCTCGGTGTACCGTCACATCGAACTCGAACCCTGAGCTCAAGATGTCTTTTCCCAGGAACCCGTATTCCTTCGCCTGTTCTAGAGCAATAGCAAGATTCTTCACCGCTAGTGGATACTCCTGACGCACGTAAACGAAACCATGCTGAGCGCCTATGGCGTATGCCGCGATTGCTAAGCCCTCAAGAACCCTGTGTGGATTACCTTCCATAATTGACCGGTCCATATATGCACCGGGATCGCCTTCGTCGCAGTTGACGATTACATATTTGGGCTCGCCCACGGCATTTCGTGTAGACGCCCATTTCCTACCTGCGGGAAAGCCACCACCGCCTCGACCACGTAAATTCGCTCTTTTCACTTCTTCTAGCACTTCTTCGGGCGTCATATCGTGCAATGCCTTTGCTAATGCCTGATATCCGCCAAGAGCAATGTAATCATCAATATTTGCAGGATCAACCCATAAGTTACCGCTAAAAACAACTCGAGTTTGGTATTTGTAGAATGGGATCTCCTGTTCATGGACTATTCGTTCGCCAGTGCTAGAGTCAAAGTAAAGCAGCCGCTCAATAATTTCATTCCCCTTTATTGTCTTAGCGATAATTTCCGGCACATCATCAGGCGTTACATTTAGGTAAGATATTTCACCCGGATAAATCACTATTATTGGGCCGCGCTCACAAAAGCCGTGACAGCCGGTCCTACGTACGCCAACCTCTTCTGTTAAACCTTCTTTCTCCAACTCGGCTTGAATTGCAGCAGCGACATCATCGCTGCCCGTGGCATGGCATGCTGTTCCTGAACATATTGTGATATAGGGCTTATTCAAGTCCCGCTTTGAAGTAATATTGGTTTTCAGTGCCTTTAAATCATCTTTCGTGTTTATTCTTGGCATTTCTTCTTCCCCTTCCTACTCATAGGTTTCTAAAATCCCCTCTACCATTGCTGGCGTAATCTTACCGTGATAAATACCGTCTACCACTATCACTGGTCCCATAGCACAACAACCAAGGCAATTTACTCGCTTCAGACTAAACCGCATGTCTGGCGTTGTCTCTCCACCTTTTATCTTTAAATTCTCCTCTATTCGGTCCAGAATCTTCGGCGCACCTCGTACCTGGCAGGCAGTGCCAAGACAAACCTGTACTATATGCCGACCTACCGGCTCCAGGCTCATAGCTTCATAAAAACTCGCTATTCGGTATATCTGGCTTTTCGGAATCTGCATCCGCTCGCTTATTTGCGCTATCGCTTCCTTCGAGATCCAGTTGAATTCGCTCTGGACATCCAACAGCAACTGAATTAAAACGCCTTCTCCGCCTTTATAGTGCTCTATTATCTCATCCACTCTCTTCAGGTCTATTTCTACCATTTTCCCCCATCCGCTCCCCTTCATGGACTTATGCTTAAGAACAAAGATTTTACCTTTACCCTTATTTTAGATACCGTTCCTGTTTCCAATATCTACACTCTATCTATTTACTACTTTCCTTTTTTTCCGTTGATCTTTGTTACTATAAGGAGGTTATGCTGAAACGGGAACAATACCCACCTAATATTACACTCTTCTGACACGGTCAAACTTCCCAGAGCGATCTCCGCGGTGATAAATCGCAGGGAGTTTAGACCGTGCCTACAAACAAATACAAAGTTTTGTTTTTAAAGCACAAATGGAATATATATAAAGGTATATTTGTTAAGGTGATGTAGCAGATGGAACACGAACAAGAGATAGAGCAATTGAATTCTCAGGCACGTGCATACTCGTCCAAATTAAATGTCACGCTGAGCGAACTAAAACGCGTTATTGTCGGTCAGGAATCAGTATTGAGTAAATTACTGATCTGCCTTATCGCCGATGGGCATGTACTCCTTGAAGGCGTGCCTGGTCTGGCGAAGACGTTAATGGTAAAGACCTTATCCGATACAGTATCAGCGCAATTCTGCCGTATTCAATTCACTCCGGACCTGCTGCCTGCTGACATTACCGGGACGAAAATATATGACCACAGGACAGCGAGCTTTAGCACACAAAAAGGGCCCATCTTCAATAATTTCATTCTCGCCGATGAGATAAATCGGGCGCCACCAAAGGTGCAATCGGCATTGTTGGAAGCCATGCAGGAGCGGCAGGTGAGTATACAGGGCGAAACATTCATGTTAGGTCGCCCGTTTCTGGTTTTGGCAACGCAAAATCCTATTGAGACCGAGGGCACATACAAGCTACCGGAAGCTCAAGTTGATAGATTCTCGTTTAAACTGCTGGTCGACTACCCGACGAAGGACGAGGAGCGGGTAATAATCCAGCGGAATACGCAGGGTATTGAACTAACACCAGAAAAAGTCATTACTGCGGAGGATGTAATCTCGATACAGAGCTTCAATCAAAAGATTTATGCCGATGAGAAGATAGAGGCGTATGTTACAGAACTCGTTGATGCTACGCGGTATCCGGCGAATTATACGCTGGGGCGAGACATTAACGGGCTAATCGAGTACGGAGCGTCGCCAAGAGCGTCTATATGGGCTATTCTTACCGGTAAAGCGCACGCATTACTAAATGGCCGTGGCTATGTTATCCCGGAAGACATCAAAGCGGTCGTGCATGATGTGCTCAGGCATCGAATAATACTGACCTATGAAGCAGATGCAGAGGGTATTACTTCTGACACTATTGTTGATATGCTTGTTGCGAATATCAAGGCGCCGTGAGTGAGTGCACGAGTTAGTGAAAAAGAAAGCGGTATCAAAGAAATAATATACGCCATCTACCCTGCGGCTATGGGTGTGGTGTAGGGCATGGCAGCCAAGTAGGTGTAGGCGTAGGCGAAGGGCTTGGTATTGGTCCTTTACCTATTTCTATATCCTGAAAAACGTCGAATTCACCGATGTAAGTCTCTGAAATGGCAATATCATTTGTTCTCGCGTCTATATACAGCGACCCATTAAACGTAGAATCGAACGCCATAGTGGTGCTAGTATTATCCGCCTTGCTTCTGGTCTCATCATCTATGTACGTTGCACCTGTTATCCGCTTGCGTATGACACTGTCTATCAGACAGTTCTTGGTCTCAATGTCCTGCTTCCACTTGGGCGTGAAGTTAACGACGAAGCTCTTAGAGAAGCTGAATGTGGTGGGTTTGTATACGGCATTCGTGGTCTTAACAATGCTAACGCTCCTGTTTCTAGTGCATAAATCCAGGCTCTCATCTGATTCGTATATGCCACTGCCATGCTCCGTGATACTCATACTTGTTCCTGGCACGCCACTTACAGTTGTAAAAGCAGTAGCAGTTCTAAAAAGCTGATCGCAGGTTAGTGTAACCACATTAGTGAGTTTGTAGGGCTTCTGTCCTGTTGATAGCTCTTTGCTCACCATCAAAAAACCTTCTCCTCTTACACCGCCACTCTCAAAGAAGCTATATCCCTTTTCCCAGGGCTCCGGGACCGTTACGCATATGTTTATATTACCAGATTGTCTTGGTCTAAGATCTTCTTCCCACGTCCATATGTTGTTCGTTCCAGGATCAGGAGCAGGCGAAGCGGAAATGAAGGTTACACCCTCTGGATAATATTCGGTTATTACAACATTGGTTAGAGTCAGATCTCCCGTGTTATTGAAGTATATCTGGTATGTCACGTTCCCACTCGGCGGGACAATACTCGGGTCGCTTGACTTAGTTAAAATCGCACTAATGTTGATCACCGGACCCAAAACCCGTACATCCGCGGTATCGGTATCCGTAACATTATCGCCCGCAGGCGGTGTTCCAGTAGCGGTAACCGTATCAGTCAGCGTGCCCGAAGCCCCGACATCTATATGTGCAACCATCGTGATCGTCGTGACAGCAAGAGAATTCAGCGGACCAACATTAGCCCATGTTATTGTTCCCGTTGGTGATTCGATCCCGCCAGAATCGTCAGAGACATAGCTCATCCCTGTTGGCAGCGTGTCCACCACCTTAACAGGGTCGAGGGTGCAGTTAGCGGTATTTGTAACGGTTATGGTAAAGTTCACATTTGTGCAAGGCGTGCCAGAAGTAGGAGATGCGGTCTTGGAAACATTTATGCCCGTTTCTGCTATGACCTCAACATCCGCGGTATCGGTATCCGTAACATTATCGCCCGCAGGAGGCTTTCCTGTTGCATTTGCCGTATTGTTCAGCGTGCCGGAAGCACCGGCATCTATATGCGCAATGAGATATATCGTCCTTGACTCGGAAGTAGAAAGCGAACCGAGATTATTCCACGTTACTGTTGTGCCGATCTGCGAGTCCGCAGCAGGCGAAGAGGAGACATAGCTCATCCCTGTTGGCAATGTGTCCACCACTTTCACCGG
>QENH01000194.1:0-18488 GCA_003336485.1 Candidatus Methanophagales archaeon | reverse complement strand
GGCGCCCCGGCAGAAGGCGAAGCTACCTTCGTCACTTGGATAGCAGGCGCTAGCACGGTTACTTCTTCATAACAATCGTCAGAGACGTTATCGCCAGCAGGAGGCTTTCCTGTTGCATTTGCCGTATTGTTCAGCGTGCCCGAAGCACCGACATCTATATGCGCAATGAGATAGATAGTCCTTGACTCGGAAGTAGAAAGCGAACCGAGATTATTCCACGTTACTGTTGTGCCGATCTGCGAGTCCGCAACAGGCGAAGAGGAGACATAGCTCATCCCTGTTGGCAATGTGTCAACCACTTTCACCGGATTTAGTCTGCAATCGCCTGTATTCGTTACTACTATAGAGAAATTAACATTTGTTGATGGCGCCCCGGAAGTAGGATTCGCGGTCTTTTTCACCTCTATTCCCGGCCCTTCAGATCCATTCACATAAATGGTCCATACAGGATCTTCCATATACACTGATCCACTATAGGGGTTAGTGATGTTTGTCCAAACGTAGGGGTATCCGCTCACATTCAAGTCAAGGATGAGATCGTATGTGCCCGGTGTGAGCGGCGTTGGCCATACCATTTCAAAGTAGTACCCAGGGGCCAAGTTATCATAACTGACTGTTTCATTCTTCCCATCTTTGCTTACATCATACAGCGGAGTTCCGTTAGTCCATGTCTCCTGGTGATTCACGACATAGACCCGCCCACCACAACCATCTGGACATGGTGTAGGATCCCATGAATAGTCACCGAAGTCACCATAGCCATAAAGATCATCTGTTATTTCAAAAATATGTTGACGCTCAGCTATCCACATTTCTCTGCTCCCATAGATAGTAGCCGGACCATCTGCCGCGGCTGTGCCCACGAGCACAACCATCGCTATCAGACCTGCGATCAACACAAATCCGGTCAATCTGAAAGCAACATCATTCTTCTTCTTCATCATCTTCTATTGCACGAACCCCCTCCGCTTACCTACATCTAACTAACAGATACTTCAAATGTGCATGATAAACATATTATATTGTCTTTTATGATAGGCACATATATAAACTTTTCTGTTTCTTTATCAAAAAAAGAGTGTATTTGTGCCGGGGATCCCAAATCACCAATCGTTAATTTAAAAGCTATGGCAGCCAAGGCGGTGTAGGCGTAGGCGAAGGGCTCGGTATTGGCCCTTTACCTATTTGTATATCCTGAAAAACGTCGAATTCACCGATATACGTCTCTGAAATGGCAATATCATTTGTTCTCGCGCCTATATACAGCGACCCATTAAACGAAGAATCAAACGCCATAGTAGTGCTACTATTATCCGTCTTGCTTCTGGTATCATCATCTATGTAGGTTGCATCTGTTATCCGCTTGCGTATGACACTGTCTATCACACAGTTCCTGGTCTCAATGTCCTGCTTCCAAAGTGGCGTGAAGTTAACGACGAAGCTCTTGGAGAATCTGAATGTGGTGGGCTTGTATGCTGCATTTGTAGTCTTAACAATACTAACGCTCCTGTTTTCCGTGCATAAATTCAGGCTCTCATCTGATTCGTAGATGCCACTGCCATGCTCCGTGACACTAATGCTAGTTCCTGGCACGCCACTTACCGTTGTAGAAGCAGTAGCGCTTATAGGTCCAAGCTCATTGCAAGTTAGTGTTACTACATTCTCAAGTGTATATGGCTTCTGTTCTGTGGCTAGATCTTTGCTTACCATCACAAAACCCTCTCCGAGTACACTGCCACTCTCAAAGAAGCTATATCCCCTTGACTCCGGGACCTTTACGGTTATGTTTATTATTCCGGACGTATTCGCTGCGAGAGTTTCATTCGTCCATTTATTGTTCGTTCCCGGATCGGGAGTAGGGAAAGCGGAAATGAACGTTACGCCATTTGGATAATATTCGGTTATTACAACATTGTGTAGATCTGCCACGCCCGTATTACTGTATTTTATCGTGTATGTCACGTTCCCTCCCGGCGGGACAATGGTTGGGCTGCAGCTCTTCTCTAAAATCAGCTCAAACGAGCTAATCACGATCCCGATTGCTATATCACTGTCGAGAACTGTGGCACCCGCAAAAGTCCGTCCTGAGACATTTACGTTGTTCGTCAGTGTTCCGGCAGCGCCGCTCTCTATGCGTGTAATAAGAGTGATCGTAGTTGATTCCCCGGGATCCAATGCGCTTACATTCGTCCATACTATCGGTCCTTCTTTGTTGTCCGCTTCCGGTATGGCAGAGAGATAGTACATGCCTGCGGGCAGCGTGTCTATCACCTCAACCGAATTGAGAGTGAAGTGGCCGGTATTGGTAACTATTAGTGTAAATGTCACGTCTGCACCGGGTGCAACTTCTGTTTGGTCTGTGGTCTTGGTAACATTTATGTCGGGAATAAAAGCCACTACATCCGCTGTATCGGTATCCGTAACATTTCCGCCTGATGGTAGCGTTCCCGTGGCCTTTACGATGTCCGTCAGCATACTCGAAGCATTCGCATCTATATGCGCAACAAGCGAGATAGTTGTTGTTTCTTCGGACGCAAGAGCACACATATTCGCCCATTCTATTTCCTTACCGTCCACAGTACTTGGCACGGGCGATGTGCCAGAAGCGACATAGCTCAGCCCGTCTGGCAACGTGTCCACCACCTTTACCGCGTCTAGCGTGCAGTCGCCAGTATTTGTAACAATTATTGTGAATGTCACGTTCGTGCCGGGCATGCCAGCAGTTGGAGATGCAGTCTTATTCACGCTTATGTCAGGCGAGAAAGCAAGAACAGCAGCAGTATCCGAATCAGAGACATTCGCTCCCGCAGGTGGTCTTCCCGTAGCGGTAACCGTATCTGTCAACATACCGATAGCACCCGTATCTATGTGCGCAACCATTGTGATCGTCGTCTCCGCAAGCGAATCCAACGGACCAACATATGGCCATGTTAAAGTTCCCGTTGGCGACTCGATTCCGCTAGAATCGTCAGAGACATAGCTCATCCCTATTGGCAATGTGTCTACTACCTTCACCTGGTCGAGGGTGCAGTTACCGTTATTCGTAACGGTTATTGAGAATGTCACGTTTGTGCAAGGCGTGCCAGAAGTTGGTGATGCGGTCTTGGTAACATTTATGCCCGCTTCTGCTAAGACCTCAACAGCAGCAGTATCCGAATCAGATACATTCGCGCCTGCAGGTGGTCTTCCCGTAGCGGTAACCGTATCTGTAAGCGTGCCGGAAGCGCCGGTGTCTATATGCGCAACAAGCGAGATAGTTGTTTTTTCCGCAGGCGCAAGAGAACAGATATTCGCCCATTCTATTTCCTTCCCGTCCACAGTACTTGGCACGGGCGATGTGCCGGAAGCGACATAGCTCAGCCCGTCTGGCAACGTGTCCACCACATTTACCGCGTCTAGCCTGCAATCGCCTCTATTATCAACTTCTATTGTGAATTTCACGTCCGTGCCGGGCATGCCAGCAGTGGGAGCTGCCGTCTTATTCACGCTTATTTCTGGCGAGAAAGCAAGAACAGCAGCAGTATCCGAATCAGATACATTCGCGCCTGCAGGTGGTCTTCCCGTAGCGGTAACCGTATCTGTCAACATACCGGAAGCGCCGGTGTCTATATGCGCAACAAGCGAGATAGTTGTTTTTTCCGCAGGCGCAAGAGAACAGATATTCGCCCATTCTATTTCCTTCCCGTCCACAGTACTTGGCACGGGCGATGTGCCGGAAGCGACATAGCTCAGCCCGTCTGGCAACGTGTCCACCACATTTACCGCGTCTAGCCTGCAATCGCCTCTATTATCAACTTCTATTGTGAATTTCACGTCCGTGCCGGGCATGCCAGCAGTGGGAGCTGCCGTCTTATTCACGCTTATTTCTGGAGTTAAAACATATACATCCGCACTAGCGGAATCCGTAACGTCCCCCGCTCCTTCTGACGTGCCCGAGACATTAACGTTGTTAGTCTGCATGCCCGAAGCGACAGAACGTATCTCTGCACCAAGCCAGATCTCTTTGGTCCCACCAGGCTCCAACGGCCCCACATTATCCCATGTTATTGTTCCTTCTGGCGATTGGAATCCCCCATGATCATCCTCTTTATAGTCCATCCCTGCGGGTAGTGTATCAACCACCTTCACGGGATCGAGCCAGAAGTCACCCGTATTACACACGGTAATCGTGAAGGTCACGCCCGTGTCTGGCTCACCCTCTGTTGGCTCCGCTGTCTTCTCTATGCTTATTCCCGCTGAAGGTGCAGTAACATTAAAAGGGAATATGGGATCAGTCACATTAATTGTGGATCCATTTATTACGACCGGCACATTACCGCTCCAATCGTTGCTGTATCCGGTCACGTCCAAGTCAAGCACGAGATCGTATCTACCCGGTGTGAGTTCCGGAGACCATACAGGTTCACCGTAGAAGTGCCCGTCCTCACCAAAAAAAACCTCATAAGGGCCAGTACCTACATCTACCAGAAAAGTTCCGTTAGTCCATGAGTCACGGTGATTCACGACATAGATAAACCCACCCTTGCCTTCTCCACCATTCTCTTTACCTTCCGCTTCACCATCACCATTACCTTCATCTTTCGAGTACCACCCGAGGTACCCAAGGGCATAAACGGTATTATCTGCGCCAAAATCGCCCGTGGGCATGGCATCATCACCAGAGGTGTTGCTCGCGAAGATCCATGCAGGTTCCACCTCTTGTGCCGCCGCTGTGCCCACGTGCACGGCTATCGCTATCAGACCTGCAATCAACACAAATACGGTCAATCGCATTCCGTTCGTCAGCACCATTTTAGTGTCCTACCTTCCGCCAAATAGGTGCCGCAAACATGCCCTTGAGACATGTATACGTTTTAGGGTGTTCGTTTATATAAACTTTCCGGCTTGTGCTGTTCCTTATACATTTGCCGCAGAGTGCGCCGAGAACGCAGAGACATCATAAAACCAAGCGCGGATTGGAACGCTCTTGTCTTTGACTCTGCGTCATAACTATGCGATCTCCGCGTTGATAAATCACTGTTATTTTGGTAATATATACAATAGACTGTGTTGATTTACCATACGGGCACCAGGGATCTAGATTAACCTCTCTGGCGATCTGTACGTGTGGCGATACAGATGAGGGACGAGTAGCCCCCATAGAATGCATACGTCTAAAGATGATCCCTGAGGGTCTGGAAGATTATGAGTATATGAAGATGCTTCAAGATCTGGGCTACGAATCAATTATACTAGGATAACCGGAATTACATCCTTTTGGTATGGTATATGCCTGAATGGCGAGTGGATTTTACTTAGGAATTCAAATCAATGCTATATTACAGATAGTATAGCATAGCATATGAAAATGGCGAGGCTGGTTGTAGGATAAGTCAAAAAGGAAGCCCAAAACAAAAGTCCAAAAAACCAAATCCGTGTAAATCAGTGTTAATTAAATCTGCATCCCAAATCAAATTTATAGGTGATAGTTATATTTTATATACATTAATGTAAAATCAATGACAAAATTCTACGAAGTAAGAAAGAGAGACGGTGCAGCGAGAATAGGGCAATTACTGCTAAATGAAGTTACACAAACGCCGTTAATGCTCACGGTAGAGCATGCGGAAGAACTCAAAGAGATAATTGCGGAAGATTCGAACAATAACGATTTAGCGTCGGATGAGACATGTAACGCGCCACGCGGTGCGGTCATTCTACCTGAAGTACATCCTCTGTACACTAAGAATGGAGCCTCTATGTCTGCCGACTTCTTCGTGCTCGCATTCGCATCTAACATGCTCAACAGTCCACGGGATTTCGTGCACCGAATTATTGATGCGCGGAACACAATACCGCCGGATGTAGCGTTGTGGGTTCCGGCAATAGCAACCGCGGAAAATGCAGCGTTACTCTTTTACCTGGGTGTGGACATAATTGACACTCTGAACGCAGTAATAAAAGGTTATCAGGGCATTTATCAGATGGAAGAATGCGAGCTAAGCCTGAGTGAAATGGAGGAATTACCCTGCAATTGCTCTGTTTGCTCTTCTATGTGTATAGACGAGCTAAGGGAAAGAGAAGACCGAGCACTTTTGATCGCGAAGCATAACGAACTCTTACTGGCAAAGGAGGTGAAAAAGGTGACGGCGCGTATAAGAGCCGGGAATCTGCGCGAGTACGTAGAGATGAGGGCACGAGCGTCAACATTTTTGACCTCTGTATTAAGGATCATTGACTTTAAAGAAGAAATTTATTTTGAGCTCAGAACGCCTGTTGCACGAAAGCAATGTATGATTGCAAATACAATGGAATCGTTAAAACGAATAGAAGTGAAGCGGTTTGCGAACCGAGTTCTAGAGCGATACGAACCGCCGGTACGACAGATCTTACTGCTATTGCCCTGCTCTGCGCGAAAGCCATACTCTAAGTCACGTTCACATAAGAAGTTCATAGATGCTATCGGCGCGTACAGAGGGAGCATACATGAGCTGATTTTAACTTCTCCGCTGGGCGTTGTGCCAAGAGAACTTGAAGTGGTTTATCCTGCTGCGTTCTATGACATCCCGGTAACAGGATACTGGGATTTAGAGGAGCGAGAATGGGTCTCTTCATGCTTGCGTGCATACCTTGCCCGTAATTTCAAGAATTATGAGCTGATAGTTGCACATCTTGGTGGTGCATATAAGGATATATGTTCTAGCGTTGCGGACGATCTGGGCATAGAAATCAGGTACACCTGCGAAGAAGACGAAAACGCCACATCAAGAAAAGCTCTGGACCGGCTGAGCGCAGAGATAGCAGCGTTGGGTACCGAGAGCCAATTGGGCTTTGAACAGAAAGCGAGCGTGATAAGGGCTATTGCTGATTTTCAGTTCGGCGTCGGTGCGGGACACGAGCTTGTAACGCAAAGAGAAGGCGAACGAATAAAAATAATGGGGAAGTTCCCGTTATACAAACTCAGTTTGGACGGAGAAGTAATCGCGCGAATCGTGTCCGAATATGGTAGTTTAGCTCTTTCGATTAGTGGTGCGCGCAGAATATCTAATAAGCTCGCTTCTTACACTGTGGAAATTGGTGATTTCCTTCCTAAAGGTTCGATATTGGCGCCCGGGGTGGTGAATGCAAACGGACAAATAAGGGTGAATGATGAAGTTATATTCTGTGGTACAAAAGCATTTGGCGTTGGTAGAGCAAAAATGAGCGGGATGGAGATGGTAGAATCGCGTAGGGGTGCGGCTGTGCAGGTGCGGGCGGTAGAGGCAGTTGATGAATAGTTGGTATATAGATATACGAGGGTTTCGTGGAATATTTAACACCGTACCGGATCTGAATTGTATTGTATTGGTGATAAGAGGATCTGCACAGAGCAGCGGATGCTAGGTATCAGCACAAAAAGATAGGGCTGATTTTTGAGCAGATAATGCAAAATTTAAAGTGTTTTATAGTAGCCGATTAAAATATGAATTAGGGGATGGGCGAAGAATCATGATAACCGCAGAAGAAGTGGTCCGGAGTTTACCAATGCTATTGAAAGAGCATCCGGAGCTTAGAGCGGAGCTATTTGGCATTTTATCGGAAGAATTTGTAGGAAGGCGCGAATTTTATGTGTTTATGAAGAAGAGCGATGAACGATTTGAACAACTATTGCAAGAATTAAGAGCGTTTCGAGAGGATACGAATCGTCGATTTGAAGCGAGCGATAAGAAGTTTGAAGAGCATCGAGAGGATATGAATCGTCGATTTGAAGCGAGCGATAAGAAGTTTGAAGAGCATCGAGAGGATACGAATCGTCGATTTGAAGCGGTTGATAAGCGGTTTGATAAGGTGGATAGCAAGTTTAATGATTTAAAAGATTGGGTCGGTATAGTTGTAGGCGGATTCCAGAGGCGAGCGGGACGAAGTCTCGAAGACGCAGTTGCAGGTACATTAAGGATCGCGTTAGACAAGGACGTGAAACCTGAAAATATCACGATGAGGAAGAAGATAAAGGATGACGAGGGAATGATAGGTCCGAAAGGAAGAAGCTATGAGATTGATTTATGTTTAACTAATACGGAAAGCCTGATATTTGAGATAAAATCGTATGCAGAAGAGGAGGACATAGAGCGATTCAACGACAAGGCGGAACTGGTGAAGAAGAAATTGGGGCTGAAGAAAGTAGTGAAGGTGCTGATTACGCTTGAGAAACACCCGTCGGTTGTGAAACAGTGTGATAAGTTAGGGATTTTGGTGGGCTAGGGGAACTCCCTGTAAATAATTTACCGATTTTGATAATTATTATAGACACGGATTTCACAGATTTACACAGATGCTACTCTAAAGTCCCGAAAAGATAATTATGTTTTTACGGGTTGATGAAATCAAAATCAAGAAAAAATCAAAAATGATGGCCACAGAGACCACATAGGACACAGAGGGAAAATAACTCGGTGCTCTTGGTGTATGTACTCTGTGGCAGAAAAAATATACCTTAAAATTAATATACTACGTTAAAGCGGTGTTAATCAGCGTTAATATGTGTCTCTATCCTTGTTGTAGGTCTTTACTTTTGGAGTACTATATATTTTGATACTTAACAGAACACAGATGACAAATCTCAATCAACCACATACCCCAACGTCTCACATAACTCTCTTCGCGCCTTCTTCTCAGCCGCAGTCTCTATCCTGTTCGCAGACGTGCCGTCAACAGCCCCTAGCACTGCCCGGCCTAGTTCTGTCTCAGCGACAATAACGTCCAGTGGATTCGCAGAAGCGACAAAAATATTCGCAACTGCAGGATGCAATTTCAAAATCGTCAGTACATTTATGGGATATGCACCATCCATAATGATAAAAAAAGTGTGGGAAGCGCCGATTCGAAGGCAATTCTCACCGGCTAACTCCTTTAAGTGCTCATCATTTCCCGTAACCCTTGTCAACATCGGCACTGCTTCGTTCATTGCAACGGCACATTTAATCGCAGGAACTGTGGTCAATAGCATCTTGAATAGGTCATCGCAGGTGAAGATAGAGAAATTACCCTGTCCTATTATCACCTGCTTCTCTTCCGGATTATTCACCTCTACCCGCTCGATCATTACCGCTGCCTCCTCTTCAGCACCTGTTTTTGACATGTTTCAAGGGTTTACTCGGTCATGCTTATTGCGCCCTGCTCACATACATCTATGCAAGTTTCGCAATCGGTGCACTCCTCTGCATTGACTACAGCATGCTTACTGTCCCCTTCGCCTTCCATAGTTATGCACTCTACCGAACACTCCTCTACACAATTTCCACATCCATCACATTTTTCTTTATCTACTACTGCTGGCATTTTTTTCTTATCACCTTTTTAGTTAATATTCCATCATTCTTTTTTTGTAGTATATAAAAATTACGGTTTTATAGCGAGATGAACCTCTTTTTTCCCTATCTTCCAGTCCTTCTCGTAGATATTATCCCCACTTCCTGAGGGCTTCCCCTTTTCTATACTCTCTGCAAGCGTCTCAGTACAGATATAATCCGAGAATCTATCTATCGCTTCTTTTACCTCCGCGTCACCCTCGTACATGATTCTTATCTTCGCTGTATATTCCAAATCGATGTCTTTTCTCATGCCCTGTATCCTCCTTACGAGGTCTCTAACCAACCCTTCCTCTATAAGGCCCTTATCCAGGTAAGTGTTTAGGTACAGAGCGGTACCTTCATCCACATCTACCAGTTTATAAACATCAGCAGCGACAAAAGCATCATCTTCAAATCGCACTTCGTTTACATTCAATTCGTCCTTCAATACCCCCACCAAGCTTGCTACATTCTTACGCTTATTATCACTAGAAACCACTACGACCTCTTTTAACGGTTGTCGTATTTTTATTCCTGCCTCTGCCCTCGCTCGCCGGCCGGCCTCCACCAATTTGGAAGTAAGACCCATCAAAACCTCTAATTCCGTATCGATAAACGATTCTTCGGGTGATGGATAGTCGCAGAGATGTACACTATCAAGTACGTCATCAGAAACACAGCGCACTAGTTTCTGATATATGTGCTCAGTGATGAAGGGCACAAAAGGCGCAAGCAGCTTGCATAACGAAACAAGAACTTCAAATAGCGTTATATATGCACTATCCTTATTTAAATCCGCTTCTACTATCCAGAACCGTCTCCTCGATCGTCTTATATACCAGTTGCTCAGATCGTTAACTATAAACTCCTCCATATTACGCGCGGCAACGTGTATTTCAAACCGTTCTAGTGACTCAATCACTTCCTTTGTGAGCGTGTTTAGCCGTGATATGATCCATCTATCCATCGCATTCCGCCTCTCCACGGGGATCTTCTTATCGTTTGGATTGAACTCATCTATTACCGCGTAAGTAACGAAGAAGAAATACGAGTTCCAGAGCGTATTCAAGAACTTCTTCTGCTTCTCTAATATCCCCTTCTCTGTGAACCTTACATCATCGGATAGCGGTCCTGCAGTGAAGAGATACCATCTCAATGCATCTGCCCCTTCCTTATCAAGTGCAGATGTTATATCTACCACGTTCCCCTTGCTCTTACTCATCTTCACGCCCTTATCATCCAGTATATGGCCCAGCGAAAGCACGTTTAGATAGGGCGGGGCATCAAAAATATTTGTTGAGATCGCAAGCAGGGAATAGAACCAGCCACGAGTCTGGTCTATTGCTTCCGTAATGAAATCAGCGGGGAAGTTCCGCTCGAACTCGTCCTTCTCAAACGGGTAATGCCATTGTGCAAATGGCGCTGCACCTGAGTCATACCAACAATCTATGACATCCTCTACCCTTCTCATTTCGCCGCCACAATCCTCACACTCAAACACTACCTCGTCTATGTAAGGTCGGTGCAAGTCGCTGGAAACAGAATTCTTTGCCCGCTCTTTCAGTTCTTTTACACTACCTACACAGAACTCTTTACCACAATTGGCGCATATCCATATATTCAATGGTGTGCCCCAGAACCGCTCCCGGCTAAGTGCCCAATCTGCGATATTATCTAAAAAATTACCGAATCGCCCATGTTTCAAATGCGCCGGATACCAGTTGATCTTTTCGTTATTCGCCATCAAACTATCGCGTAACGATTTCATTGCGATGAACCATGATTCACGTGCGTAATATAAAAGTGGCGAATCACAGCGCCAACAAAAAGGATACGAATGTGTATACCGCTCCTCTTTATATAATATACCTCGCTGATCCAACATCTCTATTATCTGCCTATCGGCATCCTTCACGAACGTACCTTCCAGTGGTGGAACTTCGCTCGTAAAGCGACCTTCGGCATTCACGGGCTGAGAAAAGCCCAACTTCTTATCTCGACATACACCATAATCATCTTCGCCAAATGCCGGTGCTATATGTACAACGCCCGTACCTTCATCCAGAGTAACGAAATCTGCAGTGACTACTTTCTGTGAATCCCCTCCCTCTATCGTTGCGAACTCAAAAAGCCGTTCGTATTCTAAATCTGCCAAATCGGAACCGGTATGCCCTTCTAGTATTTCATATTCTGATTCTAAAACATCTAATCGCGATTCTGCGAGTATCAGGTCCTCTTCTTTTGCTCGGTCTGTAACTCGTACCTTTACATATCTGTGTTTTGGATGAACAGCAAGTGCAATATTGCCCATCAATGTCCAGGGCGTAGTTGTCCAGGCTAATATGTACGTGTCCGGCTGCTGCTTCAATTTGAACTTCACATACACTGATGGGTCTTCTACATCGCGATAGCCCTGTGCTACTTCATGACTACTTAGCGTGGTCTCACATCGCGGGCAGTAAGGGACGACTTTATGCCCCTTATAAAGCAAACCCTTTTTCCAGGTCTCCTTTAACGACCACCAGACGGATTCGATATATTTGTTATCAAACGTGATGTATGGCGAAGCCATATCAATCCAGAATCCCACCCGTTTCGTGGCATTTACCCATTCTTTTTCATAACGGAAGACGGAATCTTTGCATTTCTTGTTGAACTTCTCAATACCGTAGTTCTCTATCTCACCTTTGGTATTAATCCGCAGATTTTTCTCCACTTCTATCTCCACCGGAAGACCATGTGTGTCCCAGCCCGCTTTCCGCTCTACGTAATAACCCTGCATGGTCCTGTATCGCAGCACTAGATCTTTCACTACCCGCGTGAGTATATGTCCGGGATGTGGAAGGCCATTGGCAGTTGGTGGTCCCTCGATAAAAACGAACTTCTTACCATCTTTACGCTGTGTTACGCTACGCTTAAAGGTGTCTTCGCTATCCCATAGCTCTAATATCTCTTCTTCCAACTTCACAAAATCCGGTCTTTGCGTTTCGCTTCTGAAATACGCCATATTTCCTTCTCCGTCTAAATAAATAATGTACTGTTACTTGTTTGTATGAAGATATGATTTTTATCGTTTACTTTACTCGATAAAAATATTGATTTTTATTTAGTAAACTATCTATAAAAAGTGTGGAGTACGCAAGCAAATAATTAGTGTAAATCTATATTAACGGATATGCGGATGCGAAATCAGATATAGACATATGCGTGATACCAAAGAGCGGCATAGAATTAAAGGCATTATACGATCGGATTTTGTATGTTTCAGCAGATGAACGATACGACATCACGGGTGTTCAATGAGATACCCTGGTATCTAAGGGGTGAAATTCTGGAGCATAACGAGGTTATTTATGCAGAGGATGAGTATGAACTGGATTTTTGGTTATATAAGTACTCAAAGACCTGGCACGGGATGAAAAGGCGGCAGAGATTAGTATCTGCCGATGATTTAATTGATTGATTGATTGCAAACACCACTTAAAAAGAAACAATCATAACTCGTTGTCTTTTCGTTTTGCTCCTCTTTTTTGTATTTATTTTCGCTGCTACACGACCTTTTTTTCCGCTACGCCCTCAGGGATGATTTTCTCCATCATGGTGAAACTCTTTATCTTCTCTATGAACTTCTTCTTCATTTTACCGACCAATGCATGTTCGAGCACATTCTCTATTGTCGCAACGGGTATTATCTTCACCTTATCCTTGTATCGATCCTCGATGAGCACGTCATTCAGGTTCGACTGTGGTATCAATACCTCTTTAATACCCGCTTGTGCTGCCGCTTCTACCTTCGCCGTTACTCCGCCTACCGGTAGCACATCTCCCCGCACGGACAAAGAACCTGTCATCGCTATACTCTGGTCTACGGGGATATTCTCCAGAGAAGATATAACCGCGGTAGCAATTGATACACTTGCCGAATCACCTTCTACTCCTTCGTGCGTACCTACAAATTGGATATGTATATCTTTACGTGATAGGTCCTTCCCGGTAATTTTTTTGAATACCGCAGAGACATTTTGTACCGCTTCCTGTGCTATCTCCTGCAATCTACCAGTTGCTATTACCCGTCCTTCATCTCGCGATTGCGCCGGCGTAACCTCTGCGATTATCGGGAGCATAACTCCAGAATCGCCCATTACTGCAAGTCCATTCACCCGTCCTACCTCAACCCCTCCTGTCTTGAATAATTGATAATCCTTCTTATGCTCAAGATACTCATCAGCCAACTGCTGCTCGACCGACTTTGCCATTGCTTTTGCTTTTATCACATGCTCACCAGTAGTACATTTAGCGTCTTCTGCATGTGCTATATCTCCTGCTACTCGCACCAATCCGCCAAGGTCACGTAAAATGAGTGTGAGGTGACCTTTCCTGCCGGATCTTCTCCGCGCTTCTCTTATTACTTCTTTCACACCACTCGTATCGAAATGAGGTATCTTTTTGTCTTTCTTTACCTCTTGTGCGATGAACCGGATAAGCTTCTTTCTATTCTCTACCGTATCGTCCATCGAATCTTTCATGTAGATCTCATAGCCATAGCCTTTTATTCGAGAACGCAGTGCAGGATGCATACCTGCTATGGCATCCAGATTGCCGGCAGCGATCATAACGAAATCACAGGGTACCGGGTCGGTCTTTACCATGGCCCCGGCACTTCTCTCCGATTGACCGGTTATGGCATATTCCTTCTCCTGCATAGCAGTGAGCAGATTTTGCTGCGCTTCTGGCCGCAGCGTATTCATTTCATCAATGAAAAGGACGCCTTTATGCGCCCTGTGGATAGCTCCTGCTTCCACTCTATCATGTGCTGGTGTCTCTAATCCTCCTGATTGATATGGATCATGTCGAACATCGCCGAGCAAAGCTCCTGAATGTGATCCTGTTGCATCCACGAAAGGTGCTGTCTCATGTTCTGCATTATTAACAAGTAATTTTGGCATCATCGCCTCTTCTTTCGGCATCATCCATCTAAAGACTAAAAGAACAACAGCAGCGGCAATTATTGACCATAAAATATACTCCACCTTGACTTCACCGTCCTGGAAAGCATAAATAACGCCCATACCCAGGATGAGGATGAAAGTGAACATAAGGAAAGTATTGCGCATCTGAATGCGTTTCCGTACTTCATGCTTCTGAGCATCTACTATCTCTTTCCCCTTACCGCGGGGAACAACTCTTATCTTCGGATTGTTTTTATCTTCTGCATTAGGATACGTCAACGTATCTTGCAATTCCTCCTTTGGCAGTAATTCCGCCATACTACTTGCAAGCATTGACTTGCCTGTGCCAGGCGTGCCTATCAGCATCACATGCCTACTCTGGTTAGCTGCCTTCTTTACCACTTCTACGCCACGTTCCTGTCCGATTACCTGGTCTATCAGTAACTTCGGAACTTCTACGTCCTCTGTCGTCTTTAGATCCATCCCGGCTAACAGGTCGGCTCCAACTTGCCCTTCCTTATCTACTTCTGATTCTACCATCGCTTTCCTTTTTCACCTCCCATTTAGTTCATGTCTCTCATATGATAAAAAGGTTATAAACTTTTAGGATCCCATCTCAAAGACATCATGTATTGCTTGCGCTGCTTTATATGCTTCATCTTTCTGTACAACAAAAGAGATATTGAATTCCGAGCTGCCCTGAGAGATCATTTTCACACTTATGCCTTCATTGCCAAGAGCGGAGAAGACTTTACCTGCGACTCCTACTGTTCCTGCCATGCCCACGCCAACAACACCCACGGTACAAACGTTGCTATCGGACGTCAAGTCCCTGATTACCGTGTCAACTGCGTGTATGCTTTGTATCGCGTCAATAGCTCGTTCCAATTGCGCGCTATCAATAACTAGTGATATTGTCCTTTCAGAGGAGCCATGACTTATCATGATGATGTCCACATTTTTAGCCGCCAGGACAGAGAATATGCGAGATGCAATATCCGATATACTTCTGATACCAGTTCCCGCGATATTGACAATTGATGTGTTTTCAATAAGCGTAATAGCCTTAGCGGCCTTTTTGGTCTTCTCCAGCTCCTCTCCTATAAGCGTGCCTTCGTCATCGGGATCGAGCAAATTTTTCACCCGAATTGGGATCTTCTTTTTCATTACTGGCTCTATCGCCCTGGGATGGAGTACAGCAGCACCGAAATACGATAATTCCATTGCTTCTATGTATGACATATATGGTATCTTCCGCGCATTCTTTATCCGTTTGGGGTCTGCACTCATTATACCCGCGGTATCCTTCCAGAGCCATATCTCATCGGCATCTATCGCCGCCCCTATTATAGTGGCGGTATAGTCCGATCCACCCCGTCCAAGAGTTGTTATCTTCCCCTCTTGCGTTTCACCTGTAAATCCACAGACAACCGGTATCATATCGCCTAACAACGGCATAATTCGCGCTCTTACTGCTTGCTCTACACTCCCCATCAATTGTGCACTGCCATATTCCGCATTTGTTATTATCCCGACGTCACCGCCTGTAAAGTGCACTGCATCTATACCTGCTGATTGTATTGCGCCCGCCAGTATGGGAGCAGCCAGTCGTTCGCCAAAAGAGCCGATGTAGTCAAGCGATCTTAATGTCAATTCACCTAAAAGACAGATACCAGTCAAAGCTTTCTCCATTTCGGTCATTCTTGTTCTTATTTCATTTTTTACTCTTTCTAATACTTGTGCGTCGTCTATTGCCACATAAGCGGCCTCGTCATGTTTCTCTTGTAATTCCACTAGGAACTCTTTCACATTTTCCTCTTTGCATTCTTCTGCTATCCTATTCGCCTGCTCATAGATTGTATCAGTGACAGCATAAATCGCAGAGGTTACAACGACAATCTCCATATTGTCTGCCGCTTCTTTGGACCTCTCCACCAAATTTGCCACTCTCTTTATCTTTTCGCCATTTGCGACTGCACTACCACCAAATTTCATCACCACTCTCATTCTCTTCTCACGTCCCACCACTCACTTCCATCTAAATAAATTGGCTAGCTTTATCAATTCACAAATGAATAGAATAAAAATAAATTTATATGTGGTGATTTTTGTTAGATATAAATCTAACACTATTTAATTAATTAATTTATTTATATAGTGAATGAGACGAGGTAAGAAAGCAAAATGGCAGGACAATTAGGTGGAATACCTATAGTAGTGTTGAGGGCAGGAAGTGAACGTACAAGAGGTAGAGATGCGCAGATCGGGAATATAAATGCGGCGAAAGCAGTTGGCGATGCTATTCGCTCCACGTTGGGCCCAAAAGGGATGGATAAAATGCTTGTTGATTCCCTCGGAGACGTGGTTATAACAAACGACGGTGTGACGATCCTCAAGGAGATGGACATTGATAATCCGGCAGCGAAGATGATGGTGGAAGTAGCGAAAACAGTGGAGGACGTGGCTGGTGATGGCACAACCACTGCTGTGGTTCTTGGCGCAGAACTGCTAAAGAAGGCAGAGGAACTACTGGAACTGGAGCTACATCCAACGGTAATCACATTAGGATATCGGCTCGCGGCTGAGAAGGCGAAGAAGGTGCTGGATAAAATAGGAAAGGTCGTGGATATAGATAATCCGGAAGAGCTGAAGAAGATAGCAGAGACAGCGATAACAGGCAAATCCGCTGATGCATCTCGCGATTTCCTCGCTGAGATTGCGATCAATGCAGACAAGGCAGTAGCAGAAGAAGTTTCTAAAGGTAAAAGAGTGGTCGATGTAGATAACATAAACGTGGAGAAGAAAGTCGGGGGTAGAATGAGCGAGACCGAGTTAGTGCAGGGCATGGCATTAGACAAAGAGATCGTGCATCCTGGTATGCCAACGAAGATAGAAGACGCGAAAATAGCATTGATTAACGCATCTCTTGAAGTACAGAAGACAGAAATGAGTGCAGAGATAAAGATACAGTCTTCAGGCCAGTTGAAAAGTTTCCTCGCGGAAGAGGAGCGGATGTTGCACCAGATGGCGGAACAGCTAAAAAAAAGCGGTGCGAATGTCGTCATATGCCAGAAAGGGATAGACGATGTGGTACAGCATTATCTCGCGAAGGAAGGGATTGCAGCAGTGAGAAGAGCGAAGAAAACAGATATGGAGAAATTGGAAAAGGCAACTGGCGGTAACGTGGTGAATGCAGTAGAGCTGATAAGTAAGTCCGATTTGGGCCATGCGGGATTGGTAGAGGAGCGAAAGATATCAGGCTCTAAGATGGTGTTCATAGAGCAATGTAAGAACCCTCATGCGGTCTCCATTGTAGTACGAGGCGGAACAGAACAGGTGGTGGATGAAGTTGACCGGTCGTTACATGATACGCTTCGTGTGGTGGGCTGCATAATAGAGGACGGTAAAGCAATTGCGGGTGGCGGCGCTGTAGAAACGGAGATAGCGTTGAGAATACGGGAATACGGTGCGTCACTAAAAGGACGGGAGCAATTAGCGGTTGAGAAATTCGCAGAGGCGATGGAGATAATACCACGGACATTAGCGGAAAATTCGGGGCTCGATCCGATAGATAAGCTAGTAGAGCTGAAAGCAGCACATGAGCGTGGTGAAAAGACCGCGGGGCTGGACGTTTATACCGGTAAAGTCGTGGATATGTGGCAACAGGGCGTTATAGAGCCGTTACGGTTGAAGAAACAGGTGATTGACTCAGCAATAGAGGCGGCTATAATGATTCTCAAGATAGACGATGTGATCGCATCGAGTAGAGAAGCACCTCAAGCACCGCCTCCTGGCGCGGGTGGTGGTATGCCTGGTGGTATGCCCGGTGGTATGATGCCATACTGATTTCTTTTAGTTTTTTTGTTGTTACAGGCCCCGCACCTATTTACGTGCGGGGTTTGTGACACGGATTTAGCTCTCCCTAAAATTCAGTATCCTGTATTCCGCCTTATAAGGATCATAAACGGTATTATTCTGATAATCAACGGCTAAATGAATAGCCCAATAGCCATAACGCCCTTCCTCAAGCAGGACCTTTATCGTTTTTGTATTATGATAGTTCCACGTGTTTGAGAATTTTTCAAAACGATATAATTCCCATAACGGGTCAATTATAGCCCAATTAGATAACACACTCCAGTTACCTCCGGTATATATCATTCCGTACGAGTGAACGCTAGAAGATCCCCATGCTATCGTCTTCGGCCCCAGACTTTTGTACGCCAACCGG
>QENH01000195.1 GCA_003336485.1 Candidatus Methanophagales archaeon | reverse complement strand
ACGACAAATATTATCCCATATACACAAATGATGAAGTTACACCCTTATATGACCTCCTGGTAGAATATCGCAGCCGACAGAACCATGAGCTATGCTATCGTGTAATGAAGCACGATTTGAATTCGAGACCGAGGATGAATTCAAAAAGCGGAAATCTTTTTTGTCCGCTGGATAGCGGGATGCAACAATTGATGAGTGTTATTGTCAATCGCTAATGAATTACTATCAAGGAACAAAGATAGTATGGCTGCTAAATCCATTCTCAGAACCGCAGGCAAACTAACGTTGTTCGCTGAATTGGCGACAAGAGAGATACAAATTCATGATAATAACAATCATATTGAAAACCTCATGGGTATCTTTGGTCAGAGGGTAAAGAAGAATCGCCAGTCATGGATCGATAAAAATCTAAATAGCCTGCTGAACACCATCTGGCACATAATCTCTTAGTTAGTGATAGTCCGGTAGATGTACTTGTGGTGATTTTTGACATTTATCAGTGTTACTGGAAGTTTCGATTAGATTTTTTGTGCACCAAATCGATACTGGTCCCAATATCTTACAGGTATGAAGGGAAATCACAAAACGGTTTTATAAAAGCGAAATAGAAGGTGCTTCTAAGTTCCTTCTGCAAAAAGTATTAGATAAAATCTTAGATGCATGCCAAAAACAGGGACATGAGTGTATCCGGACTTAAAATTAATAATAGTCGGTTAGAGTCCATCATTAACCTACTTTCGCCATCAAAAATCTCACACTCCGCTATTGCAGCTCTTCAACCACACGAACATGTTTAACTATTTCCAACACAAATCATCTTTTGGTGATTAATTCACGTTTGCTTTTTCTATGCAATGACGAAAGAGGAAGAAGAGATAAAACGGATATGTAACGAGGTCATAGAGCGGATAAGACCGGATGATGCCGAGCGGGCGAGAGTAAAAGCTGTAACAGACAGTATAATCGATCTGATAAACCAGAAAGCATTGGCGATGGATATAGAAGCCCATGCAATATCCGTAGGCTCAACTGCCAGAAATACATGGGTGCATGGCGAGACGGACATAGATATTTTCATCATGTTTCCAGAAGACGTGCCCGAAGAGGTTTTAAAGGAGAATGGGCTCGCACTAGCAAAAAGCATTTCCGATAGGTATGAAGAGCGATATGCCTCGCATCCCTATATACACGCTTACTTCTACGATTCCGAACGGATAACTGAGTATGAGGCGGACTTGGTGCCCTGCTTCGCGTTGAAAGACGCATCTACATTGAAATCCGCAGTTGATAGGACCCCGTTTCATAACGGATATATTATGGAGCGAATACAGGGGCTGGAAGATGACGTGCTATTGCTAAAGCTGTTTATGATGTGTTTGGATATTTACGGCTCCGAACTAAGGAGAAAGGGCTTCTCCGGCTATCTCTGTGAATTGCTCATCCTGAACTATTCTTCGTTTGTAGAGCTATTATCAAACGCATCACGGTGGTGCTATGGCGAAAGGATCGACCTAGAAGGTAAAGGCAAATACAAAGGCGAAGACCCGCTTATCGTTATAGATCCCGTAGACCGGAACAGGAATGTAGCGGCTGCCGTATCGGAGTATTCCTTCTGCCGGTTTATAGATGCCGCACGTGAATTCCTGACACAGCCACAGATGTCATTCTTCCTACCGCGTGTGCCAGACCCGATGAGTGCAGAAGAATTCGCGAAACAAGTAAAGAATCGGGGCACTGTGTTCGTGATGGTCCTGTTTGAAGCGCCCGAAACGGTAGAGGACATATTATTCCCGCAGTTGCGTAAAGCTGAGGTATCTATTACTAATCTGATAGAACGTGCCGGATTCAAGGTATATGGGAGCGATGTAGCTGTAGAAAGCGGCAAAGCGTTTTTGCTATTCGAATTGCTCATATGGTCTCTACCGCGGCTGAAGGAGCATATGGGTCCCCCTGTTACTTCCAAATATCATTCTGAACAGTTCAAAAATATATATGCGTCTACTCACCGGCTATTTATTGTGAACGGTCGGTATACAGTAGAAGTAGAGCGGAGATATACCGATGTAGTCAGCCTATTAAAGAACGAGCTGATCTCCTGCAGTTTGGGCAAAGACGTATCGGAATCAATAGGCCGTGGCTATGAGGTGTTAAGGAACGAAGAGATAAGATTCGTTGATGGCATCGGCTATTTCTTAAGCAGTTATTTCCGTGGGATTTGATTGAGAACGGCTATAAAATTGATTTTTGTGCTTGTATATAAAGTACAGTTTCTGCCACAGAGTACACCGAGAGCACTGAGTATTTCCCCTATGCTATGTGCGCTCGGTGGTCTCGGTGGCTAAATAATCATTTTGATTTTTTTTATTATTTTATTTTGTTTTCAAATTTTTACTGTGCTATATAAAAACCTTAACGATCGCTCCCCGTCCGTATAGTGTCAGCGAGAAGTCGTCACCTTCAGGAGCTGGAAGCTAATGCTTGATCCAGATCGGCGATTATGTCTTCCGGCTCCTCTATACCAACAGAGATCCGCACCAAATCATCGGTTATTCCCGTCTTCAACTTGATCTCCCGGGGTATATTCGCGTGTGTCATATATGCAGGATGTTGAATTAAAGTATCCACGGAACCGAGACTAACGGCTAAGGTACACAGTTCAACGTGGTTCAGGAGTTTACGGCCCGCATCTATGCCGCCCTTAATACCAAAAGAGATCATGCCACCAAAACCGCTCATCTGCTTTTTCGCGAGTTCATGTTGGGGGTGGCTTGGCAATCCGGGGTATCGAACCCACTCGATTTTGGGATGTGCCTCCAGGAACTGAGCCACTTTCATTGCATTACTAGCGTGTTTCTCCATCCTCAAGTGTAGCGTCTTCAATCCGCGGGCACACAACCAAGCTTCATGCGGGCCCATAGTTGCGCCAGTAGTATTAACGAAAGGAGTCATGCATTTGATAAATTCTTTACTGCTGACAATAACGCCACCTAACAGATCGGCGTGACCGCCTATGTACTTTGTACTGCTATGAACAACAACGTCCGCACCCAATTTCAACGCTCTCTGAAACCGAGGCGTTGCAAATGTGTTGTCAACGACCGAGAGAGCACTGATTTCCCGGGCCATATTGCATAGCTCTTTGATGTCACTGATGATCAGGGTAGGGTTTGCAGGCGTCTCTAAGAAGATCATTTTTGTGTTTCTTCTCAAGTTCTTCTTCACTTTTTCGAGATCTCTAGTATCGACAAAACTGACCTCTATGCCGAACTTGGGTAGAATTGACGAGAACAACTCGTGCGTGGAACCGTAAGTGACCTCTGTGGTGATTAGATGATCGCCCTTTTCTAATTGTGAAAGTGCAACAGCGGTTATGGCGGCCATGCCCGATGAGAATGTTTGACCACTTTCTCCACCTTCGAGAGCCGCGATTTTATTAACAAAAGCTGCGTGTGTGGGTGTGTTTGGCGCTACACGTATATACGTATATCCGTCTTCTTCACCGGCGAACCTTGCGGCTCCTTGCTCGGCATTGTCATATACAAATGTGGACGTCTGATATATCGGCGTTGTATGTGCCCCATGCAGCCTGTCGGTCCCTTCTCCCGCATGAACACAGAGCGTGCCAAACTTCTTCTCCTTTTTCATCTCTATCGACCACCACTCAAACCCATTGTTTCCGGATAATACATTATTTACCGGGCGTACATATTACTTTTGATATTTTTATGTACTTTCATTCTATATATACAAATTGAAGTTAAAAGAAGGTGGCATTAATCATGGAAAAAGCGAAATTTTATCCAGTAAAAGGGTATATAGACTTGCAAAAGAGTGCAACCGCAGACATAGAACGTTTCTGGGCGAAAGAAGCGACAAATCTAGAATGGTTTAAACCCTGGGAGAAGGTACTCGAATGGGAAGAGCCATTTGCAAAATGGTTCGTTGGTGGTAGGCTCAATGCATCTTACCTATGCGTGGATAGTCATTTATCTTCCTGGCATAAGAATAAAGTGGCTTTGTATTGGGAAGATGAAGAAGGCAATACAAAAGCATTCAGCTATTTTCAACTCTATCGTGAAGTGAACCGGTTTGCATCCATGCTGGAGCATCTTGGCGTGAAAAAGGGCGATCGAGTGATATTATACTTACCTATGATTCCTGAACTTGCGATCGCCATGCTCGCAACAGCAAGAATAGGTGCTATCCATACCGTTGTATTTTCAGGGTTCAGTAGCCAGGCACTGGCAGATAGGATCAATGACACATCGGCCGAAGTGTTGATATGCGCGGACGTTGGAAGAAGACGGGGGAAATACATACCGCTAAAAACGATCGTTGACGAAGCTATGAAGACTACTCCGACCATAGAGAATGTAGTTGTGATAAAACGGACAGAAGAAGATATAAATATGGTGGCGGGTAGAGACCACCTATATCATGATTTAATAAAAGATGCCGATGAATATGTAGAACCAAAGCAATTGGACGCTACGCATCCATTGTATATCCTCTACACGTCTGGAACAACGGGAAAGCCCAAAGGGGTCGTCCACTCAACAGGCGGATATTTGGCCTACATTTATGCCACCTACAAATGGGTCTTTGACATATCAGATGAGTCGGTCTATTGGTGCACGGCAGATGTGGGTTGGGTGACAGGACATACATACATAGTTTATGCACCATTACTTCATGGTGCAACAGTACTCATGTATGAAGGAGCACCAGATTTCCCGAATCAGGATAGATGGTGGGAGATTATCGAGAAGTATGGTGTCTCTATCTTTTATACCTCTCCCACTGCAATCAAGATGTTTATGCGTTATGGAGAAGAGCGAATAAAGAGATATAATTTGAGCAGTTTAAAAATCCTCGGCTCGGTCGGCGAGGTCATCAATCCTGAAGTATGGGAATGGTATTACAAGTATATAGGGGGCGAGAGATGTCCGATAGTAGATACCTGGTGGCAGACAGAGACCGGAGGGATAATGATTTCTCCCGTACCTGGTATAGAACTCGTGCCTCTTAAGCCGGGTTCTGCAACCTTACCTTTACCCGGTATAGACGCAGAGGTAGTAGACGAGGAAGGCAATCCCGTAGACAGGGGTATAAAAGGCCATTTGGTAATCCAAAAACCCTGGCCTGGCATGTTGATGGGGCTGTACAAAGACCCTGAAAGGTACAAAGAGGTCTACTGGTCTAAATTTAACGGTATGTTTTATACCGGCGATTATGCGATAAAGGACGAAGATGGCTACTTCTGGTTGCTTGGCAGGACAGATGAAGTGCTAAAAGTAGCCGGGCATCGGTTGGGTACTGCCGAGGTAGAAGGTGCTGTTGTTACGACACCATTTGTAGCAGAGGCTGCTGTCATTGGCACGCCCGACCCTACAAAAGGAGAGAATATCGTCGTCTTTGCTATATTAAAAGAAGGCTATAAGCCCGCAGAGAATCTGAAACAAGAAATAATCAAGGAAGTTCGTAAGCAAATAGGTCCTATTGCTACGCCACATGAGATTTACTTCGTGGAAAAACTACCCAAAACAAGGTCGGGTAAGATAATGAGACGTGTTTTAAAAACTATTATAATGGGTAAACCTCTAGGAGACCTTAGCACTTTGGAGGATGAAGCTTCGGTAGATGAAGTAAAGGCCGTTTACGAAGAGTTCAAACAGATGATGAAAGGGCTATAGACATATTTTAGGTAAATAAATGAGCGAACATCTAGCCTTCCCAACTCTATTGCTATTAGTCATGATTCTGGCGGTGGCTCTCACGCCCGGTCATGCCCAGAGTTCCGAGGAGGTTGTGCACTATCCGGAGAACTTTAATGTGGGTAGATATGACTTAGATGCCGCGGTGGACAACATTGCTGTTATGAGCACACAACCAACGCCAATCAGTTGGACCTTAGAAGGTCGGGTCTACGAAGGCGAGGTTGGCACCGAAAAACGCCCTTTAGATGGCGTCACCGTGTCCGTCTACGGCGCTAACGACCCTTACCCGAACCCTGGTGTCTGGATTGCTGCAAGTACTACGGCCGATGAGTACGGTTGGTACGGCATAGCGGTCCCGGAGGGTTATGAGTACTATTTCATCCGTGAAACTGACCTGCCGGGCTATGTATCTGTTGGCGCGACGTCCGTTAATGGGGTGGTGAGGTCCAGCAACGAGATTGAGTATAACCTTAACCGCCCATTGAAGGATCAGACGCTGACAGGCAACAAGTTCTGGGACTTACGGGAGACAGAACCACTACCGACTCAAAAGGGGCCGGACTTAGCGATTTTATCCGCGGAGAACTGGGCATTTGAAGATGATGGACTGGTACTGCAACTGCTCGTGGAAATCGCGAATCACGGTGACTCTAGAGCCGATCAGACAAGAGTTTATGCAGGGGATCCACAGCACGACTGGCCAGGTCGAGAAAGCTTGGTTCCTGCTTTCAATCCCGAAGGCATGATCCAAGAGATAGATGAAAGGAACAATGTAGGGTGGACGCCCAGTATCTTTATCCCCCCGCTTGAAGTGACTCCACCACCGACTGAGCCATCTCCATCCCCTACGACTACACCTGTGCTCCCTGAGCCAGATCAGGTACCGCTTATCTTGATCGTGGTTACGATTGCCGCATTAGGTTGCATAACCCTCATCATCCGTCACTATACAATTACCAAACACCACAAGAAATGGCAGATGGAGGCGAAGGAAGAAGAGCCACCGGAGCACTGTCAGTATTGCACCCACCACTGCCGTAAGATCGAACTTGAACCGGCTATACGCAAGATTGCATACCTCTACCTCAGCGCCTACGACCCTGTTCATGGCGAGCAAATCAAAGAAGTGCAGGTAACGGGCGAGATTGTTGATGCTCTAAACAAGGTAGTCGCGGCTCGTCACAGGCATGAGAACGCAGAGAAACTGCAGGAGCAAGTGACACTTCTGGCCCACGCGCTGTTGCAACAAATTATAGGATTGCTGCGCGACGAACTAGCACCCCGCGACATATCCGTCACAGGACATCTGGAAGGTGGCAAGGTCACCTGCCAGTTCATTCTCTATCACTGCAAACGTAGCGGCACTATGAATATTTGGGAAGAAGTGGCAAAGTGGAAAGCAACGATTGCTGACGAACGTGATGAGCCCGTGGGCACCTTGCGTAGCATTGACCCTGCAGAATCCATGATTTCAGAACGACAGACACCTGCGCTGACCCGACTGCTGATGCAGTTCATTGAGAAGATGTGAGCACACTTTATTCGTTAGCTGTAGTGTCCACAGACATGTTGCAGTAACTTTTATATCGCTTTCCTTTCAGATAAAAATAGAAATTTTTAAAAGGACAGAATAAAAATAGGATGATCTCGTAGATGACATGAAAAAAATGGGCGATATGATGATTTAACTACAGAAGGTTATCCCGCTCATACTGCAGTACAAATCCCCCCCTATCACACCACAGACACAACAAGAGAAGGCGGCGATTCCGCACCGCTTCCCCGTGTGAACTCATCTAGGTCTCTTATACGAAAAGTATCCAAACCTATTTTATTTGCCTTTCGCCTCCTTAATTACCTCATTCCCCTTCCACTGCTTCTTTTACTCGGTCCACTAAAATATCCACAATCCGCTCGTCCACACCTATTGGCTTCGCGTAAGTTAGTTTCACATCACGTCCTACCTCAGCCCATTCGCCCTCGAATGCTATCTTAAACGTCTCTGGAATGTCCTCTGTGGTATGTGCACCGTCAGCCAAGAAAACAGGCAGAGCCACTATATTCTTCTTCCCGTCCTTAGCCAGTGCTCTTAACACGTCTACTATACTCGGCGAGTTCAATTGCATAAATGCTACTTTCACATCTTTAAATGTCCCTCGCATCTCCATTCGCTCCCTCAGCCCCACTAACACTTCTTCGTTATACGGCAATTTGCTCCCATGTCCCATCAAAACCACAGTAGTCTCTACTCCATTTTCAGTTCTATCTTCCGCTTCAGCCATTTTCTTTTACCTCTTTTTCTCTTCTATTTATTAAACTTTCTGCCATTAAATCAATTTAGTACACATTAAATATTTTTCGTTTTTTCCCGCGTCAATCCATAAAAAACGAGAAGTTCTTGTGATCCATTATGCTTATAACCTGACTTTAAGCGTTGTTAGGCTACGAGTATGTAACGCTTTTGACAGATTATGACTGTGTATTGATCCTTAGATTACGAGTTAATACAGATACACGATATGGCAGCCTATAAAACGCTAATCCCCGCCTATTTCGCCTTTCCGACAACAGTCATGTAAACCACACTCTCCTCTGTGCCATCTATACCCAACAAAGCGTTCACCTCGTCATCGTAGAGCGCACCCACCTGGCAACTACCTAGATTCAGTGCAACGGCAGCTAACGCTACGTTCTGTGCTATATGTCCTGCATCCAGATATATGTAGCGATATGCTCTTTGCTTGTATTTCCATTTTGACCGTTCGAAGATGGCAGTCCAGACGAAGACCACACTCGCATGGTACGCCATTTCTTGATCAAGGGCAGATTGTGCAACAGGGCTACGAAAATCCCCTGCTCGTAACTGTTCGAGTTCATGTCTATCCACGGCATAATGATAAACACCTGGTTCTATTTGCTCTATGGCATTGACCACGAGATACGTTTCCACCGGATACAATGCGCCTGCTGATGGCGCGGTTCTGATCCCTGATTCCGGATTGGTAATACCCTGTGCTGCCCACAACAGTTGAGAGAGTTCTGACTTTGTCACCCTTTCATCTGTGAAGTGCCGAACGCTTCGACGGCGTCCCATGACTTCTCTTAGCGGCGTGTCTCCCACTCCTTCTTCCGGTGGTTCGAGCTGGACTTTTGGCGCTTTGGGATACCGCTTATACGTATCTAGTTTGCTTGTCCAATCCAAGTGCCATGCGGGAAGATGACCTCTTTTATATTTCGTCTCTTGCTGGAATCGGTCCCCTATTTCTTCTTTTAATTCTCGTCTGTTCATTCTTTTATCGTGTATGTAACGTATAAGGGAACTCACGAATATTAATTTACTTTTTGTATCTCTTTTCTTCTAGTTTTGTTTGGTTTTGTGGCCCATAACTACTTAACCAAACACACATGCATTACCCTCAATTCGTAATTCTTACCTGATTTTCCCTTCTCTCGGTTTTTTCCAGCTCGCAACCAGCCTATGCGGTATATCAAATTGGTCAAGGATTCGTGCCACTATAAAGTCCACCAGGTCCATTATGGACTCGGGCAGAAGATAAAAAGTAGCCATTGGCGGTAATACAATCACGCCCATTCGCTTTAGCCGTAATAAATTCTCGAGATGGTTCTCATTCAAGGGTGTCTCCCGGGGAACAATAAGAATCCGCCTATTCTCTTTCAGCATCACATCAAAAGAACGTAAAAGCAGAGTATCCGAAATACCATGAGCCATCTTTGCCACTACATTCATCGTGCAGGGTACTATCACCATACCGTCTCTTAATTGTGATCCGCTAGCAATGTCCGCAGCGGTATCCGAATTATCCCAGCATGCGGTTGCAAGAGTGCCTAGCTCTTCGCTGGTAACTCCAAGTTCATGTTTTATGGTGTATTCCCCTGCTGGCGTTATGACCAAATCAACCTCCACGTTTTTGGCGTTTAGCACTTCCAATAGCCGCTTCGCGTATATCGCACCACTTGCACCGGTTATTCCTATGACCAATCGCATCCCAAAACCACCCAGTTAAAACTCTCTTACACCTACGAAATCCGCTATCTTTACGAGAAAATCTTTTGCCTCTACCCTGAAATTCGACCCTTCGATCGCATGGATCGCCTCTTCTATCTTCTCGGCAACTAATCGTTTTGAATAATCAAGCGAGCCGGTTTCTCGTACGATTTCCCTTATCCTATCTATCTCAGCCATTGTAACATCTGCATTACCCAATGCGCTTATAATATAGCCCTTCTCTTTTTCGCTACAATTACTCAGAGCATGGAGGATCAATAGTGTCTTCTTCCCTTCCTGTATATCCGAGCCAACGGGCTTGCCTATTTTTTCTTCTGTGCCGAATAAACCCAATATATCATCCTGAATTTGGAATGCTAAACCCAAAGGTATGCCATAGTTGCTCATAACCTCTAAATCCGCTTCCACCGCACCTGCTAATATAGCACCAATTTGAAGCGGATTTTCTATTGTGTAACTCGCAGTCTTTAGTTTATGTATCTGTAGAATTTCCGCCTCTGTTATGGCATTCTTCTTCTCTGACATTATATCCAGAATTTGGCCATAACCTACGTTTTTCACTATCTCTGCATATTTCCGTAATGCCCTCGTTACGTATTCTTCTTTAAACCGCGAATTTGTTAAAACCTCTATACCATATGCCTCTAATAAATCACCTGCCAGAATCGCTATATTCTCACCGAATTTACGCGTGGCGCCACCACCAAAAAGAGTATTACAAATATGCTCATACACTATATGAAATGTGGGTTTGCCTCGCCGAAGTTCGTCTTCATCCATAATGTCATCATGGATTAACAGATAGCTCTGCATCAATTCGACAGATATAGACGCTTCTATAACCGCATCTATATTAGCCTCGGTGAGACATTTATACCCATAAATGAGGAAGATGGGCCTGAGCCTTTTCCCTCCTCGTAATGTATACTCCTTAATATTGGCTACTACTTCTTGTGTATAGTCGGAGATTTTAGAAGCTGCCTTTATCTCCTCGTCGAAGAACAGCCCCAAACGCTCGTTTATCTTGGCCTGGTAATGTGCCACTATGCCTTCTATATCTACCGCCATCTTCATCCCTAACTGTTATCTGACTTAATTAACGAAGCCAAGCTCTAAAGAGCGAAGGGGTACTCCCTTACGCAGCCATTCCGTATCCTTTTCTACTTCTCTCCTTTCCTCTTTACTATTATCTTTCCGATGCTAATGTCTGCATCCTTAAGTATTAACCTCACTGGTGCCTCGGATGCCATAACCGGTCCCATCGGTACCTGAGCGAGCCCCTGCGCTACAGGAACAGCCGCTTCTACAATAGCCGCCGGAGCTACTTCCTTCTCCTCTTCCGCCTTAGTCCATCCCTCTGTTACCTTTGTACCGTCAACTTCGCGCGTTACGCCATTAACTACCGGATGGTTCACGCTTTTCAAGAATTCTCTTAGCTCTTCTATGTCTTTTGCATCATTCTCTGTCGCTATCAACTTCTTCATCTCTTCCGGAATAGCATCTCCCACGCGTTCCTTTAAATCGGACGCCATCCAGACTACACGACGCCATCCGCCGTCATACTGTATGAACTTGGGACTGTAGAAATATTGTATACCAATCCCGAGAAAACCTCTTACTTGCTTACCGCCACCCACAGAACCCGCAACCGTTGAGAACGGTAGGCCAATAGGAGTCTCAGAAACTTTCGAGCCACGATGTACCCAGCCAATACCGTCTAGTTCGGGTATGTAGAATCCTGCAACTTCAAAACACCCGCAACTCGTATGCGGCTTCTCAAGGAACGAATGCAGCTTTATCGAGTCGTATTCGCCACCGGATAGCTTTACCGCCGCTTCATTTACGCCCGTATATTCTCCGCCTATTGGGTCTATACACTCGCCTTTTGGTATAGATGCATTTGGCCCCTCGGGGTCAACTCTCGCTGCTGCTCGCGAATCAAACCAGCTCATTGCACCACAAAGCGCAGTCCTATCAGGTGCAACCACACATACATTCGTCGGTGCAAATGACTGACAGAGCGAGCATTGATAAAATTCGTCTACATCTTCATCATGGAGCCCTCTCGATCGCACATCTCTCGCTTCGTATATCTGATTTGCTTCCTCTAACTGCCTTATTACTTCCGCTTCTTCTGTTATATATGTAGCATCCATCTTCTCGATGAATGGTAGTTCTGCCTTAAACAGTGATATGGTCGCTTCACCTATCTGTTTAAGCGATTTCAGCCCCTTCTTCACTGCGTCTTTGCTTATCCGCACCCATATTTCTGCACGCTGGTTGAGATGCATATAGCCCTGGATATAACCCTGAAACTCATGATCACGCCGCTCTATTACTGCTTCCAGGTCCTTTTCTAGCTCTTCGCCTGATACCCTATATATCATCCCATATGCGTACGCACCGCCCTCTTCCATGTCCTCTATATCCGGCCCTATTAGAGTGACCTCGCCATCATTTATCTTCGCAGGGTCAGGCTCAAAGAGAACAAGCTCAAAGCCCGGCTTATTCACTCCTCCTAACTCCGCGTACATCCCTGATTTTCTTACCCTCTCACCCTCATACATGGGGTTTATGTCGAAAGGGAATTCTGCCTTCGCTTCTGTATCACCCATTTTTTTCTTTTCCCGTCCCCGATACAAGTTGAAGTAACGTCTTTAAAAAGGTATATGGTATTTGTTTAGTTTCATAGGAATCCAAAAACCCAACAAACATATACCAATCAATACGTATTAGTATTGGTTTTTATCTTACCAATTGCAACACCAACGCCTTTTGTGCATGTAGCCGGTTCTCAGCCTGCGTGAATATCACTGAATTCGTAGAGTTCATTACACCCGCTGTTATTTCCTCTCCTATATGCACGGGCATGCAGTGCATTATAATTACATCCGCATTTGCCTCGCGCATCAGACCCTCATTTATCTGATAACGCTTTAGATCATTCTTTATCTGCTCACTCTCGTCTTCGTCGCCCATAGACACCCATACGTCGGTGTATAGCACATCGGCATCAGCAGCCGCTTCTTCTGCAGTTTCCGTTATGTGCACGTCACAGCCCATCTTTTCCGCTTTCGCTACTAGCTCTTTATTGGGCTCGTAGCCCTTTGGACACGCAACGGATATCTCCATACCCATGATCGCAGCACCGCCGATTAACGAGTTGCAGACATTATTACCATCGCCGATCCATGCGATCTTGACACCCGCCAATCGGTCTTTATATTCTTTTATCGTCATTAAGTCTGCCAGGATCTGGCAGGGGTGCTCGAAATCAGTAAGCCCGTTTATTACGGGTATCGAAGCATAGCGCGCGAACCCCGCCACCGTATCATGCAGGTATGCCCGTATCATGACTGCATCAACATAGGAGGAGAGCACCTTCGCTGTCTCGTTTATCCGCTCACCTCTGCCTAACTGGAGTTCGTTTCGATTTAAACTGAGCACATTACCGCCTAATTCCAGCATTGCAACCTCAAAGGAAACACGAGTGCGCGTAGAGGGCTTCTCGAAGATCAATGCTAAGGTCTTACCTCTAAGATCGTCTCGCATTCTTGCGCCTTTTGGCTCTCGCTTCAGTGCTGCCCCCTCTTCTATTAGCGCTTCTATTTCCGCACGCGATAGGTCGAATATCGAGATGAAGTTCATAATAAGAGGAAAGAACAAATGATATAAATAAACCTTCCTTTCAAAAAGTTTTAAACGCTTTACCAAAGAAATATTATACGTTATCTACGAAAATAAAAACGGAGGGAGTATAATGTTACCTACTATTACCATTGAATTAAGACATCTAAGGGATGATACTTACGAAAGTCGTATCTCTGACCCGCAGCAACAAGATATACTCCGATGTGAATTCACATTCAACGAAGATGATCCGTTTTTTGTGCGTGGGACACAATATCTGGAAGAAGATGGACAACGCAGGGATGAACAGGTTGAGCCAGGATTTATCCAACGCATGGGTAAACACTTCTATGACCTTATCACTGCTGGCAAGGACGATTTAAAAAATTATGTACGACTAAATAACGAGCTACGAGGCGGATTTTGCATTACGTTTGCCTTAGATAGCAAGACCGTCAAGGAAAAGCCGCAAATCAAAGAACCTGATGATAAGGAAGATACGCTGCAAATAAGACTCATCGAAGCTTTGCGTGAACGCCAAAAGGCAAATCCGGACGGTATTGAGCGATTGAGTGAAGGTGCTGATTTACTATGGCGCGTACCGTGGGAATATCTACACGATGGCAATGAGTTTCTGGCATTATCAGGCAGGGCATATCTTACTCGCAAGCCCATTGGGTTAGGCGAACTTGCAGCGATCAAAAGCCCACAGCCTTTACGCCTTTTAGTTGTTGTATCCAGCCCAAACAGGGTACCGGAATTGAATAGTGAGAAGGAGATAGGCGTAATTCAGGAGGCTATTGATTCGGCACGACTCAATGGCTGGCTGGAGATTGACTATTTGGAGACTGCTACTTTAAGCAATCTCCGCAGCAAAATTAAGCATTTCCAGCCGCATATACTACATTATACCGGACATGGTGGTAAACTACCGTATAGTAATGAGACCTATTTAGCCTGTGAGGACGATGATGGAGAGCTAAAACCCATCTTTGGTGATGACCTCAGGCGTATCACTGCGAGTAGTGACAGCTTGCAGTTGATTGTGCTATCGGGCTGTATGACCGCACAAACGCATCATCAAGATGCTTTGAAAGGTATTGGCACCACCCTCCTGCAGGGAAATCTACCGGCAGTACTGGCGATGCAGTACTCTATACTGGACGAATCCGGGATAGAATTTGCAAGTAAATTTTACGAGGAACTGAGCCAGGGCTCAAGTGTACTGGAGGCAGTAAACGAAGTCCGGCTCAGACTGTATGATTTACGCGGAAAAGACAGAGCAGATTGGGGTCTTCCTGCACTTTATCTGCGCACACCCGAAATTCACCTGATTGATACCTCTATGCCGCCAAAACCTCTGGCTACTAAACCAGAGCAGGTGGATATAGGTGGACTGCCTGTTGTCCGTGGATTCGTAGGTAGAAAAAAAGAGATTCGTGATGTACGCCAGGCGATTAATCTGCCACAGATGCCCGCAGTCTATATCTATGGATTGGGTGGCGTGGGTAAAACAGCCCTTACTGCTAAGGTTATCGAGAAGGTGAAACAGGATAAATCAGTTGAGGCAGTCTGTGTAATAAGATGCGATAAGATGGAGCCTATCTTTGCCATGGTAATAGAAAAGATGGCTAATTTCATCAGCTATCAAGGAAAAGAAGATCATGCGCGGGCAGGACAGCTCTTGAAAGAAAGCAATATCGCAATTGATGAGCGGGTATCCTTGCTTAGTAATGCCATTAAAGACCGTCGATACCTGTTTATCTTTGATAACTTTGAGTCCCTGTTTGTCAAACTGGCACCTTGTGGTGAGTTGAGGGATGATGACTTGACCCGGTTCTTCTCAAGCATATTTGACCATAACTGGCATTCAACCTTTGTTTTTACCTGTAGATATGAATGGCAGCTTCTGTCGGAAAAAGGACTACCGGTAGAGAATATCCTTACAATTCACCTGCCGGGACTGACCAGACACCAGACCATTCAGCACATGAATAATTTAGCAGGTCCTTTAAGCAGATTGGACTATAAGGAGCAATTGCGACTACTGCCTCTGATTCAGGGACATCCAAAGACTATCGAGCTGCTTGATTCTTATCTCCATAAGCATACCGTGTCACAGGTGCTGGAGGACGAAAATCTGCGGGGAAAGCTCCTAGAAGATGTTGGGGCATACTTTATGGATGGGCTGTGGCAGGATTTGAATACGGATGAGCAGCAGGCTCTGGAGATATTGGTGGTATTCCGGAGTTCATTAACAGCAAATGATATTCAAAAGCTTGTATCCAAAAAAGAGGCGCTTAAAAAACTGACAGGATATTCGCTACTACAGCTTGAAGGAGGAGGTAAAGGTTATGTAGTCCCTCCGGTGGTAAGTGAATATGTGCTTGCTAAGATAGGGAAGGGAGAATGCAAGAAGCTGCACAAAAAGGCATCTGATTTCTACATTTATCAGCATGATGAGTTGTTGAAAAGCGCGTCTGAGGCTGAGCCGTTAGAGGTACTCTGTGGTGTGATGAGAATGCTGACTCAACGAGGGATGCGTGAACAGGCTGAGATGATAACCACATCCTTACTTGAGATTCATCATCACTTGTTTGAAGCCGGGGAGTATGAACAGGCAGATGATATTGTCTGTGCGATTTATGATCATTTAGACATGCAGGGACTTCGGGAGTTGTTAAAGGAATTGCTCAAGAAGAGTATTTATTCGCTTGAAGGACCTAACAGATATGTAGCTATGGGCAATTTAGCCAGCTTGCTTAATGAAGAAGGTAAATGGCGGGATGCTCTTAATACTCATCAGGAATGTTTTGAATTTTTCAGGAGCATAGATGCTAAATCACAGATGGCATCTGCTATTGGCCAGCAGGCACAGATTTACCAAGACCGGGGAGAATACGGGCAGGCATTAAGCCTTGAGCAAGAATCACTGGTTTTGGGAGAAGAGATTGGTAATAAAGGAGGGATTTTTATTTCGCACTACCGCATCGTGCAATTGTTGGACCTGATGGGAAGGTATGATGAGGCACGGAAGCAGGGGGAAGAGGGACTGAAGATGGCACGAGAGTTGAACCATAAAGCTGGTGAGGCTCGATTTCTCCATCAACTTGGCATAACCTTGAATGGGCTAAATCGACCCAAAGAAGCTTTCAAGCGTTTCACTGAAAGCCTTGCTATCAGAGAACAAATTGGCGATAAGGCAGGTCAGGCGGATTCACTCAGTGAGATTGGCAAGCTGCTGCTTGCTGAGGGGCAATTCAAGGAGGCTTTAGACTATTTTCAGCGGGCATTAAATATTGATAGAGCGCTTGACATCCAGGTCAAGGTGGCAATCTCACTTGAGGCAATTGGTGTCGTATTTGAGGAACAGGGGTATTACGAAGAGGCACTCATCAAGTATCAGGAGGCGCTGCAGTTGTTTCCGCAGTACGGTAGTCCACAAGATATTGTGCGTACCGAGCGAAACATCGCCCGAGTAAAGAGTAAAATGTAAATTGGTGATAATTGCTCAATATTCAGTGGATTTATAAATTCAAAACTCCAAATCTCAAATCTGATAGGTTAAGGGCAAAAAAAATGGACAATAGCGTTTTCATTGTTAGATGTCCCGACTATGATGTGGTCGGCGATAAGATCACCGAATTGATCGCTATGATGACCGGAAAGGGCAGCTTTGCTGCTTCGGGAGAGAAGATAGTGCTCAAAGTAAATCTGCTTCAACCTGCCAAACCGGAGCAGGCACTGACAACTCACCCTGCACTAGTGGCTGCAGTTGCGCGCTTACTGAAAACTGAGGGCGCAACCCCTATTATTGCTGATAGCCCCGGCTCCGGCTATCCGTACACCGAAAGAACTCTGGATAAGTTTTATCGCACCTGTGGGATGTCCCAAGCCGCCGAAGAGGCCGGAATCGAGCTCAATCTCGACACAGCGTATGATACCGTCTCTTATCCTGCTGGGAAATTGATCAAGCGATTTGAGGTCATTACGCCTGTACTAGAGGCTGACGCGGTATTCAACCTCTGTAAATTGAAGACGCACACTTTTATGCATATGTCAGGTGCCGTAAAAAACATCTTTGGCGTTATCCCAGGCCTTACAAAGCCCGTATACCACTTCAAACTCCGTGACAAGGCACGTTTTGCAGCTATGCTGCTCGATTTAGCTGAGTATGTTTCGCCCAGAATATCGATTATGGATGCCGTGACGGCTTTGGAAGGTGAAGGACCCGGCTCTAGAGGTATGCCTCGGCACGTGGGTCTACTGATTGCAGCTAGAAGTCCATTAGCTCTGGATGTGGTGGCAAGTGAAATAATTGGTCTTAAACGCGAGAAAAATCAGGTATTAATCGAGGCAGAAAACCGTGGGCTCTATCCTAACCGTCTTGAAGACGTTGAGATTGTAGGCGCAGATATAGCTGATTTGCGTATCCCTGATTATAAGCTGCCCGCAACAGCAGTAGAAGGTAGCGGTTTCGGGCGTTTTGATTGGCTAGCGCCGATGTTTAGAAAAAGGATGACGCTTCAGCCGCGCGTCATAAAGGCTAACTGCATCGCCTGTGGTGCATGCCGCGACGCATGTCCTCTGAAAGCCATTACTATTGTTGATTGCAAGCATGCGCAAATAAACGATGATATGTGCATTCGTTGTTACTGCTGTCACGAGATGTGTCCTGAGGGTGCAATTAAACTTCACCGGGGTTTACTGTATCGTATTGTAAATCGATCCTAAACTTTTGGCGACTTCTGCTTTACCAGAAACGCTTTTAACCCTTTTCGTGCGTCTTCTGTTGCAAGTGCATCACCGAAGCATTTCGCTTCATATTGCAATGCATGCTCCAGATCCATTTCTATACCCCTGTTCACGGCATCCTTTATTATAGCGAGCGTAACAGTACTTTTTGTAAGCAGTCTTTTAATGAATACATCAACAGCAGCATCAAGCTCATCTGCAGGTACGATTCTATTCACGAGCGATAACCGAAAAGCTTCTTCTGCCGCTATATGGTCGCCAGTCATCAGCATCTCCATCGCTTTTGTCTTGCCGATCAACCGCGTTAGTCTTTGCGTGCCTCCGCCACCGGGAATAATTGCCAGGTTTATCTCCGGCTGACCGAATATCGCTTTTTCGGTCGCAATCCGGAAATCGCAAGCCATTGCAAGTTCTAACCCACCACCTAAACAGAACCCATTTATCTTTGCTATTACCGGTTTCTTCTGCTTTTCCAGATGTGTTAAAATCCCCTGAACCCACTGTGACCATTCGCTTGCTTCCAAGGGACTTTTCTCAAGTAACTCTTCTATATCCGCACCAGCACAGAAAGCCTTATCACCTGCTCCTGTTATCACAATTGCTTGCACTTTGGAATCGGTTTCCGCATCCTGCAGCGAATCTAGCAACTCCGTTAATAAATCGGTGTTCAATGCGTTTAGTGATTTCGGGCGGTTGAGTATTACCGTCGCTACTCTTTGCTTTTTCTCATACACGATATGTCTCTTCCCTTCGGTCATTTTCACCACTCTTTCTTTTCCTTTTAAATGTCGACACAGAGTAACACGGAAGAAATTAAATCCGTGTGAATAGGCGTCCTAAATTAAGTAGGTGGAAGTTATACATCATATACAACGAGATAAGATAAATATTAATCACGAAAGACACCCTGTGTTCTCTGCAGGCTCCGCGGTAAACAAGTATTAATAATCTATTCCCCTACCAAAGTTAGTTAGTAAGATGAAATTCGCGGGCTCGCTCTCAGAAGCGGATAAGGAAAAGTCATGGTACGAAATAATCGGCGTCCCTTTTGATAGCAATGCATTTAAGAAAGGGACAAGATACGGACCAAAAGCGATACGAAAGGCATCGCAACTACTTGAAACATTCATATGGGACTATAAGCTCGAATTGTCCGATTTGCTCTATTACGATTCCGGAGATATGATATTAGAGCGTAACTTTAAAAGCAGTGTGGAAGTTGACACCACGAGAAGAAAAATCTTCATCGGCGGTGACCATTCCATTTCGTATCCGCTCGTCAAATCACTTTTCAAGTGTGACGAGGTCGCCAAAGTGATAGTCATAGATGCCCATGCCGATCTCCGTGACACATATAAAAACAATAAACTTTCCAACGCATGTGTGATGCGTCGAATAGCGGAATTAATAGGATTTGAGAATGTACTTCAGATAGGTGTTAGGTCTTCTTCGGAAGCAGAGTATACAGTAATAAAAGACAAGATAAGGATTTACGATGCTGCGATGCTAATGGAAAAGGGTGTAGACGGGATATTAAAGGAAATAGGTAGCGATAACGAAAAAACGTATCTCTCGATTGATATTGATGCGCTCGACCCTAGTATAGCACCGGGAGTGGATAATCCAGAGCCGTGCGGGCTATCGCTCGAAAGCGTGATCTCTTTGGTACGTGGGATAATAAAGCGGGTGAACGTGGTTGCAAGCGATGTGGTAGAGGTGAATCCAAAGCGGGATAACAATAACTGTATTACTAGCATTAACGCTTCAAGACTAATATTTGAGATATTAGCAAGCTATAGCGATAATCGTTAATTAGTATGAAGGACATCTATTACATATTTGTGGAGCCGTGTGGTAGCGGACTATCCCATCGGGCTTCGAACCCGATGACCTGGGTTCAAATCCCAGCGGCTCCATATATAGCTCTTTGCTAAATAAAGCGTTTAAAAGTTTTTGAAAGAAAGGTTTTTTTAATACCACTTCCTTTTAATTTTGTTTTATATAGTAAAAGAGAGTATAGGATGTAAAAGGAAAAGAGAAGGAGGTAAAACGAAGATATGGAATATATATATGCTGCACTGCTCTTACATAATTCGGGTAAGGAAGTCACAGAGGATGGAATGACCGCGGTAATGAAAGCAGCCGGTGTTGAGGCAGAGGTAGGTAGAGTGAAAGCATTGATTTCCGCTCTTAACGATGTTGACATAGATGAGGCGATGGCGCAAGCACAACCTGCATATGCGCCTGCGGCACCTGCGATGCCAGCACAGGCTCCGGCAGCGGCACCTGAAACGGGCGAGGCGGAAAAGAAAGGGAAGAAAGAGAAGACAGAGAAGACGGCTGAAGAGGAGGAAAAAGCAGAGGAGACAGGTATGGAAGGACTTTCTTCGCTATTCGGATAGATAAAACGAATATGATATTAAGACAATTTTAAGTCTTTCCGCAGATTTTTTTATTATTTGCTCCGGTAGTGTAGCTCGGCCAATCATCTCGGCCTTTCGAGCCAAGGACTCGGGTTCGAATCCCGACCGGAGCATTAATCTGCCCGTATTGTATGAGAGAACGATGGAATCTAAAGTTAGAGCGCATGCGTTTGTCAAGGGGAAAGTGCAGGGGGTTCTATTTCGTTATACTACAAGAGTTGAAGCGAATATTAGGGGTGTGAAGGGATGGGTGCGAAACATGAAGGATGGACGGGTAGAAGCGGTATTTGAAGGCGAGAAGGAAAAAGTAGATGAAATGGTTGAATATTGCCATTATGGACCACCTGCTGCGAAGGTGTCTTCGGTTAACGTTATAAAGGAAGAGTATACAGGAGAGTCTACTAGTTTTTCCATACGACGTTAGAAGTGCGCCTTATACAATCAAAAAGTTTTTAAAGCGTTATTTACCAAAGAAATAATATACTTTAGGTACAATAGAGAGCGATGTTGGAAGAAAAAATAAGAGGCTATTTGGAAGATAAGTTCAGAACATCGGTAAAAATAGAAAGCGTAAAGGGACTGGAGTCGAAACAGGGCGAAGAGATAAAAGGGTTTGGGTACGGCAAACCTTACTTCATAGTGTTTGAGACTGGAGAAGGGGAAAGGAAAGAAGTAGTTATCTCTTCGATGAAAGGTGATGGGTTTGGGCATGACCATCTCGCGGACCGTGCGCAAGTATTGATCTGGCAGCATCACGCATTCAATACACTACCGACGCACGTCAAATCGCTCGATGTCGGCTACTTTACGAAAGATGGCCGTATGGAATCAGCAGGCGATGCAGAAGAATATTTCATTGTATGCGAGAAGGTAGACGGCGAAGAGTACGCTATGGATCTGGATAGGTTAAGAGAAGGCGGAGAATTAAGAAAAATGGATGAAGATAGAGCATCTGCTCTGGCTTCTTATTTGGCTGGTATACATGCGGTCAAAAAAGCAGATACGGGACTCTATGTGCGACGATTACGGGAGTTGGTAGGGCATAGCGAATGTATCTTCGGGCTCACCGACAGTTATCCGCCAGGGAATGAGTTCATAACGAGCGACGAGCTGAAAGAAATAGAGAAGAAATGCATAGACTGGCGATGGCAACTGAAGGCGCGAACACAAAGGTTGTGCATGGTTCATGGCGATTTTCATCCCTGGAATGTCCTTTTCCGTGAAGGGGCTGATTTTACGGCGCTTGACCGGAGTAGGGGCGAATGGGGCGAAGCTGCTGACGATGTATCCTCAATGACAATAAATTATCTCTTCTTCGGGCTTCTTAAAACTGATGGTGCTGAGGTTGATACAGATTTTATGCGATTGTTCCAGATGTTTTTCGATGTGTATCTCGAAAAGACGGGCGATTATGGATTGTTGGAGGCGATACAGCCATTTTATGCGTTTCGAGGGCTCGTAGTTGCCTCGCCTATCTGGTACCCGAACATCTCGGCGGATACGAGACTGAAAATGTTCAACTTCATTAATAATGTGCTTGATACGGATAAGTTCGATTATAAAAATGTGGCGGGGTATTTGGGGTGATGAATGGGGATTAAAGGTGGGAATCGTCTCAAAGAGATTAAATAACGAATACCGAAAACGAATGAGGTATTAACATGATTAAGAAATTCAGGATAGCCGTGGAAGAGGATACGAGAAAGATGGAAAATATCGTTAATGTGATGCGCGATTTGCTCAAGAAAATAATTTATTGACACAGATTAACGCAGATTAATGCAGAAGGAATTAAATCAATGTAAATCAGCGTCCTAAATCAAATTTATAGGTAGAAGTTATACTATATATGTACAATCAAAAAATTTGATCATCGAGTACGATGAGAGGCAACACTTTACAGAACAGAGAGCAAAATCACTTGCATACTATCCATCTAATCGGAATCTTGGCTTTGATAAAGATAAATGGCGCGACGCATGCGAGAAAATCAAAGCTACCGAGAAAGACCCCCTATATCGCGATGAGCAAAGGGCTTTCTACGACAGTGTCCGAGATATACTTGCTCTAGTTTATCCATCCAGTTAGACACGAGTCATATTACTTCGGTATACACTATCCCAATGGATTCTCTTCGCGTTTAGCGAGTCTTATCCACGTGCACCGGCTAGGCTTGAAAGGTGCTAAGAAGACCTACCACAGTAAAGAAGGCAGAACAACTGCAGATCCTTACATTAGGGCTTGTGGTACAACCGCGTTCAAGCACCTCCATCTCCATCCAACGACAAGTGCATTGGGAAAAGCAAAAAGATATAAGAACAAAATTGGAAGAATAATACACTATCAAAGTGATAGGGGACACTAAGTAAGTAAGTGTAGCCACATCTTTAAGCGTAGGTGCGATTTGCTTCAATTTAATTTGATTTTATTTTATTTTATTTTATTTGATTTAGATATATGAGGGAACCATCATGCGAAACATCACAAAGCGCATATTCTTAACTGCACTGACATGTCCTACCTTAGGCTGGTTAATGCGGCAAAAAGAAGAAGAAAAGTCCACGACAATAACCGCAGCCGAGAAATACCAAATAGAGCAAGGATTAGAAATCGGAATACGTGCACGAGCGCTTTATCCTGATGGTATCTTAATCGCCGCCCGCGATTTAGACTCCGCCGTGACGGAGACAACGAATTTGATGCGTAACAAAAAAGAGTCAACACTTTTTGAGGCTGCCTTTCGTATTGATAATTTTACCACAAGAGCCGACATAGTAATGCGCAAAGATGACGGGCGTTGGCACATGATAGAAGTCAAATCCAGTGTAAACGCCAAACAAAAATTCATTGACGACATGGCATATACAGCTATGATTATTGAACGTGCAGGATTTGATATAGCTACGATCTCTTTATTATTGATTTCAAAGGCGTTTCGGCTGGGTATGCCATCAGAAAAACTGTTCGTGGAGATAGATCATACAGACACTGTAAAAGCGCGAATAGAAGAATTCAAACCGGTTTGTGCAGAACTAGAAGAATTAACCGGAATGCGCGAAAAACCGGAGCCCAAACTACGATTTGAATGCCGCAGTTGTGAACTGTTCAAAGACTGCACAGGGCAAGGGATTGAAAATCATATATTCGACCTGCCACGGTTGAATCAAGCAAGATTTGAGGCATTAACGGAATCGGGCATCGTTTGTATCGAGGACATCCCGCCCGGATTACCGTTGACTGGAAATCAGGTTAGAGCAAAAGATTGTGTGCAATTAAAGAAACCGCATATCGAAGCTAGACTTAAAACAGAATTAGAAACCGTTTCATGGCCTGCTTATTATCTCGACTTCGAGACTGTTATGACGGCAATACCGCTATATCTCGATATTGCACCCTATACTCAGCTACCTACGCAATATTCCATACATAAGTGCTCTGAGCTAGGTCTTGTGGTCAAGCATTCAGAATATCTGACAGACCCGGGCAGAGATTGCAGGCGAGATCTTGCAGGGCATTTGATCGCAGATCTCAACGGTGAGGGTAGTATTATCGTTTATACCTCTTTTGAAAAGACCGTCATAAGCAGCCTTGCAAGACTATATCCGGACATTTCGGCGGATTTGAATCTTTTGATAGGCCGTTTGGTAGATCTCGAAGCAATCATCAGAAAGAATTTTTATCATCCTGATTTTCTTGGCAGCACATCAATAAAGCGGACACTACCGGTTTTGGTGCCTGAGATGTCATATGATGGCCTGGAAATAGGAGATGGCTATACGGCTATGTCTGTTTTTGCTTTACTGGCACTTGGCAAATATGGTGCAAGCGAAGCCGAAACGCTAAAAAGGCACCTTTTGGACTATTGCAAGCAAGATACATTTGCTATGGTTAAGTTGCACAAACGGTTGGTCGAATATGTAATATATGGTCAGATTAACTGCAGAGTTCACGGAGAACGTTGAAGATGTAGGTTTTGGATTTTAGGGAAGTGGAGCTGGCGCATAGACGCAAAATGATCCTAACGGCGATAGCATCCGGTTCACCGACTTGACTAATAACATAAAATACGATTACAGAGTAGGGATCAGGAACTATGGCGGCACCAGCAAAATTTGGGTTGACGTACCTTCGATTGACGCTAGCGCATCACCAAAGATGTACCTCTGGTCTACTACAGATACTTGACCAAGCGCCGAGAGCAACGGCGATGCAACTTTCCTGTTTGTTATTTGATGATATACATATATCTATCTATCTATATATCTTTATAACTAACGAAAGTAAAAGCCACCATATGTCATAACAAACTGTGGACAATAGAGGATAAGATGAAAAGACTCCTGGAAGAATATTCGCGTATAATCGGATTCCTTCTACTCATGTTTGTGGTTATCCTACTCCTTTCCACACCGTCAATGATCTTCGCACATGCGATCACCATGATAGACACTGAGCTTTCGTACGCAACAGACGAAGCACTGACCGTGCGCTCGAAGCTGGACTTCGGTAATAACGAGCATATGCGTGCATTATCAAACGAAATCGGCGGCTGGATCGGCTCCGACTACGATACCGCAGGTGTTGCCGAACGTCTGGGCGCTGATGTCATGCTCATGCGAGATTATATTAATCCTGACACATTTCAACCGGTTATCTTACTCGTCCTGCAGTCGAATAACCGGTCTAGCTTCCATCCGCCTATTGTCTGCTATCCCGCCTTGGGCTACACAATAGAAGAAGAGGGTACGGTCGAGATACCGGTACAGAACATGAGCTGGGTGGAAGGGCCTTGGTTTGGCGCCGTACAACATTTGTACCCCAATGTGACGGTAACAGCAAAGAAGCTTATAGTTACGACGCAGTCAGGCGGAAAGGTCACAGATCGGCGTGTCGTACTCTATTTCTACGTGAAGAAGAGTCCTTTTACTTCTGATACAACTACTATGGTTCGAGTCTCTGCACTGGCAGCACCGGAAGGCTCTTATGACGGTATCCTTAACCTGACAACGACGTTCATGGCCTATACCGTACCCTGCATGTTCGAGCTGCGCCAAGATGAGGACCCGGTTATTCTTATCCTCATGGCTACGAATATAGGCAAACTGATGGTGGGGTTGATGTTGCTCTTGCCGCTACTGGTTATGTTCTATCCGCGGATTAGGAACCTCAAGAGTAGACGAGAATAACACGAGAAAGAATAATTTTTGATGATCGGACGCAGATGAACGCAGATAATCGGGATTGAAAATATAATGAATTGACGGTCTTCTATCGAGTTTATAATATACAGGGTTATAAAATGGTTTTCTGGAAAAGGTTTTTATATCTGACTGGTGTCATAAATCAAATTTATAGGTGGAGGTTATACATCATATACACAATGAAAGCAGAGTCAAAAGCGCTAACGGCATCTGAGAACAATGTCTTGCTCGCTATCGCGGGCGAAAAGGAGTTCTGCGACCCGATTCGCCTAGCAGAAGAAACGGGGATAAATGTCGATGCCGTGATGCAAACGGCATTCATGCTCGCTCAAGACGGGTTATGCGAGATAAAAGAGACACATGAGGAATATTATCGGCTAACAGAAGAGGGGAAGACGTACGCGGAGCAAGGCTTGCCGGAAAAGAGAGCGTTTGCGTTCTTGATTGACAAGGGCCATGCAACAGTTGACGAACTCCAATCCTTTTTCGATGCAGATAATGACAAGGAATCGAAGATAGCGATAAATTGGCTGTTACGGAACAAATGGGCGAAAATCGATAAGAGCGGTGGTAAACGGCTATTGATACCCATAATCGCACAGGACGAGTTGTCGTCTGACATTAGCGATGCGATACTGCGAATAGTAAATGCGGGAGAAATAGAGGGTAACGTATTGGCAGAAGCGGTCACAAAAGAATTCGGCGCAGTGGCAATAAACGAAACCTTGGCGCTATTGAGTTCACGGAATTTGTTAGAGTCCTATTCACGTGTGGCTAGAGTAATAGCGATAACAGAAGCGGGTAAAGAAACCATAGCCCGAGGTATCGCCGTTGAAGACGAGATAACGCAGCTCACACCTGAGCTCATAAGAACCGGCTCATGGCGAGCTCGGAAATTCAAGACCTATGATGTGAATTTACCCTCAAAATCCGTTTACCCTGCGAAGGTACACCCATATCAACGCATATTAGACTCTATGAGACATATTTTCACTGATATGGGGTTCGTAGAGATAAAGGGCGAACTTGCTCAGAGTGCGTTTTGGAATTTCGATGCGTTATTTGTACCGCAGGACCATCCAGCGCGAGAGATGCAGGATACATTCTACCTGGCGAGAAGAAAACCGATAGACGCGCCCGAAGAATTGATAGAGAATGTGAAGCAGATGCACGAGCATGGCGGCTCGTTAAATTCCTCCGGCTGGGGTGGCAAGTGGAAAAGCGAGTTAGGAGAGGAGATATTGCTGAGAACGCATACCACTGCTGTTACGTTGAAGTATCTGGCTTCGCATCCCAAGCCGCCGGTTAAGGTCTTCTGCATTGACCGAGTTTATCGTCGTGAGACTATTGATCCAACGCACATACCGGAATTCGACCAGTTGGAGGGTATTGTCATGGACAAGGGCGTAACATTCAGCCACTTGCTTGGCTATCTCGCCACATTCTATAAGAAGATGGGGTTCCCCTCTATACGGTTCCGACCGGGTTATTTCCCTTATACCGAGCCGTCAGTGGAGGTGGAGGTCTATATGCCCGAGCGAGGCTGGATCGAACTGGGTGGTGCGGGTATATTCCGAGAAGAGGTAACGAATCCCATAGGTGTGCAATATCCAGTCTTAGCATGGGGGCTTGGTATTGGCCGATTAGCTATGCTTAGTTTGGGGCTGACAGATATACGTGATTTGTATCGCTCGGATATCGACTGGTTGAGGCGGGCTAGGGTCGTTCGGTGATGGGAGACGGGAGAAATAGGAGAGGGGAGAAGGGAGACAAGGGATAGGCACCCCAGTAGATAAGTGTGGGTGAAAATAGTTATCACTCGATTTAAGAAATATGAGGCGTTAATAGCGGTGTTTACTACGAGAATGTTGTTGTGGATAAATCAGTTACACTAAAAGGGGTTGGTCAGCCGGTTGTGGATGCAGGTGGAAAAGGGAATGCGGTTACATTAACATTACAGGCAATACATTTGTAAATGATGGCCTCATTGTTAGCGATTCCTGTCAGAATACTTTCGCTATTAGAAGAAGAGTGGGCGAAAGAAAAAGGGCGGTTAATTGTAGTCTACGGCAGAAGAAGAATAGGCAAGAAAGTAAATATTTTTTTTGCGGGAAAGTGGGTAAAGCTGAGCTACCGAGAAGCAGAGAACCTATTACATGCGCCTAGAGATAATGCAAAGCTTGTCGAATGGCATGTAAAAGGAGGCGGTAAACGGGAGTATTATGGCGTTATAGCGGAGAGTATTGAGGGTAAAGAAGAACTCCGTAACCAAGGGTTTATGGTCTATGATTTGGAAGAGCGGAAAGCATTACCCTTTATACTCTTCAGGCAATAGTTCCTCAGAACCGGTAAGCCTCTTGACTATGTCCGCTACCACCTCTCTTATTTCTACTTGAAGTTCGTAATACTTGTTTACATCTTTGCCCTTCACGATTTCTACTGCGGTAGTAATTGACTTAAACAACTCTTTAAGCTCCTCCTTATTCGTTCCAATAGATTCTAAAGCCATATCCACTGCTTCAACGTTTTTAGTATCTATCAAGCTCCTCAGGAATCCCATAATAGCTTCATCTCGTTTTTCTTTTGCTTGCTCTCTATCTTTCGATGATATGCTAAAGCGATCAAGAGCATCCAACGCATAAGGCAGATTTGTTAAAGCGTTCCCATAATTGTTGCTCTTAAATTCTTGCAATGATATTTTTAGATGAAATAACCCTTTTAGATATAATATGTAGCTATCATCAGGATTTAACTCCAATGATTTAGAAAAGGCCACTAAAGCTTCTTCATTCTTATCAAGTTTCCTTAGCACCTCGCCTTTGATTAACCAAGCGGCAGCATCATCAGGATTCAACTCGATGGATCTTGAAAGGGCTTCTAAAGCCTCATCATCGCGACCAAGAGAACCTAATGCTGCGCCTTTTAATAGCCAGGCGCTTGCATTGTTTTCTTCTACAGTAATCATCTCTTCAGCCATTTCCAAAATCTCCCCATATTTTCCTTTTTCAAACAAAATCGTAATCTCCGCTTTATCAGCTTCAGCTTTTAATTCTACGTCCCCGTAAACCAGCTCATCTAACAGTTTAACCTCCCCTACTTCATAAACTTCTTTTACAACTCGCGGTATCAACTCTTTTTTATATTTCCCCGGAAGGCTCAAGAACCAATAACTCGCCTCACTCTTCCTTGTTTCATCTAAAGCCTCCCCTAAACCTACAAATAGCTCTAAAAATCTTTCTTTCCTTTCTTCTGCGCTATACCAAAGCTCCAGAAATTCTACTAATATAGAAAGCTTCTGCATCGCAAAAGGTTGTCGTCTCAATTCCCGCCACAACCTGAATAACCGTTCCCTCACCTCATATCTTGTTCTCTTCCCCATTCTCCGTGAAAGCACGTAACCATCTTTTTCAAGCCGTTTTAGTTGCGTATTCACGCTTTTACCATCCAGCCGTGCCCTTTTCGCTATTTCCTTTGGCGTTGCCGGTCTTCCGATGGCTATGAGCGTATCGAATACTTTTCGCTTCTCCGCGCTGAGCAATCTAAAAACGTCCTGATAATAGGGTGTGTTTTCATCGAGCAATTTAAAGAATGCCTTCTTAACATCCACTAATTTGCCTTTGCTCATAAGGTCGTAAAGCAGCATTGCCATTCTCGGACTGCCACCGGTAAGAACACTAACGGCATCTATTTTCTGCCCGTATACATCCATTTTACTCAAGAACGCTTCGTCGTTCTCAATCACAGCTATTTCTCTAACCAGCTCCTTCAGCTCAGCTTTCGTAAGCTCCTTGAGATAGATAATATCAAAGAAATTGAAGAACGGCTCCTGATGTTCAGAAACCTGTGGAAACACAAGTGGCGCAGTAGTCACCACCGTAAATATGTTTTCCGTTTGAAATATAGATCGTAACCGTTGGACTTCCTTCTTACTCATCTGCTCGCCTAATATCTGATTTAAGTTCTCAAGGAACAGCACAATCATTTTATCCCTACTCTTCAACTCGTCCAGAGCTGCTACGACTACTTCATCGTCTGACATCTGCTCAAAGTCGCTTAAATTCCTTTCTCGCTTATCTATCATTCCTAAAATCCGCAAAAGTAAATCGGAAACTCTATACAGTGAGTACTCTTCTTCAGACAGTTTTATCGCCAAAACATTTTCTATTTGCTCTTTAACATTGTAGTAGAGCATCGTTAGGGAATGTGTTTTCCCCACGCCTCGTGGACCAATAATCAAATAATATCTCGGCGTTCTGTTTTCCACAGCATGTTCTATCTCTTTTGTTAGTTTATTGAGAAGATTTTTTCTATTCCCTCCAATGAATAACTGCTTTAACGTCTCCTTGTTCATTGCATCAGGTTGAAACCGGTAAAGCACTACGTCAGACATGGTACAACCTCCACCAATCCCTCAAAACTTTTGATTGAAATCGAATATTCTCGCCGTCAAACTTGATATAGAAATCGTTTTCAAGATCGTAAAGTAAGTCCACGAATCGCTCTTCGTCCACCGTACCCGTTGCTTCTCTGAACAAATTGAAAGCGAGCTGTTTTGGGATACCTCTATCGTCTACACAAGCTTTTTTTAAAATCCATTTCGCCGCTTTAGCCATTATCTCATCATAATATATCCTAAGCCTTTCCTTGTAATGCTCAAAATAACCCTTACCCTGTGCACCAAGTAATTTACTATTATACGCCTCTTCGATAATTTCTTTGGTTATGTGAGCTCCTGCTTCCTGCAGAGTCATGCGGAGGAAAATCGCAGTGAAAAAAGGCACGTAAGGTTCTCCAATGCATTCCACTATCTTCACTCCTATCTCTTCTCTGTACTCTATCTCCTCTTCAATGAAGCCTTTCTCGATGAACTTCAAAGCATCTTCTCTTGAAAAGCATTCTACGCAAACTCTTTTGAAGTCGTTTATCAAGGGAAGTCCGGGAATTCCTCTTACAACTCGGTCAAAACTTACTGATCCCCCGACTACAAATCTCAAATCTTGTATTGTTTGCTGTCTTATGCTCCTGAACCACTGAAGGAATTTTTTCGCATTTTTCTTCCTTTTTATCATATTGTTAATGCACTCAGACAACTCATCAATCACAACATATATTGGTTTTTCGTTTGACATGCTCTTTATAGCATCAAAAATGTTTTTTCCTTTCTCAGTCCAGTTATCTTTGCCTATTTCATCATTTAATCCTTTTCTAAACTTTACTTTTATTCCAGTTCCCGCGACTGTGGCTTCAATTTCATCAAATAACGTACTCAATCGTATGAATGCACCTTTTAATGATTTGGCGAATTTTTTCCTGACATTGGTCACATCGAAAGCTGCGGTTGCTAATTCAATAACGAAATCCTCTGGAGCGTCAATGTGCATTACGTCTAAAAAAAGACATAACTGTCCTCTTTCACTCAGTCTTCTCCCTAGCTCTCTCATTAGCGAGGTCTTCCCATACCTTCTCGGCGAGATCAGTACGATATTCTCTCTTTCTAGCAACCTCAAGAGATCTTTGATTTCCTCTTCTCTGTTAAAGAAGTCCTTCCCCATGACGGGGCCGCTTGCAGGCAACATCTTCATCACCTAACGTCTTTGTTGGACAACATACATGTTGTATTATATATTTGTTATATATAAGTTTTGTAGGGCATGATCTTTTTACCTACATAAACCCTTCCTATCAGAATAGATATGGCTGAAGAGGTATTTATAAGTTTCACTCATTACTCACAAATCATTCAGAAATACCTATTTTTGATCAATTTTTTTTTGAAAAAAAAAGTTTGCTGCGTAAGCAAGCCTTTTTTGGTAGAGCCTCTAAATTTTCTTTAGAAAACTCGTTTTTAGACATCTAAAACGACTCTTGCACTCCAAACTTCGTTACTACTTATCTGCATCATGTTATATGTAACAGCTTTTATTATTATGCCTGATACATGTTTTGTGGGATCGAATTTGCCGCCTTTGCAATTACCGCATATACTAAAATTGGTTTCGTTCACGGCAATATCGAATTTGTTCATTACCAGCGATTCCGAGTCGAACAAAAAAATCAGCTCGTCCAGCCAATCGAACATCAAACTCTGAAAGTCTTCTGCTTTTAGCTCTATCGCTCGTTCCACATCCGCATCTATTTCGTCTACATCGGTCATGAGGCTGTACATGGCAATAGCTGCATTAGCATAAAGCTCCTCTAACGTGTCGCCATACACCTCGAATCCGACATCCGAGGGATGCTCAACATATTTTATTTTCGCGTCTCTGTTCATTTAGATTTTAGGGTACTCGCGCCATTATCGCTCTGACATAATCGTCCGCGTTCAGATCAACGGTTTTGAACTCTGCGAATTTGCTCAATACATGCTCTTCTATCTTCCTGAGTCCATCCTCATGCCGCGCCTCCATCCGTAGAATTATCACAGGCGATGTGTTCGAGTGGCGTACAAGCGCCCATCCGTTATCCTTCACAAACTCTATCTTCACACCATCTATATCATTACCACTTTCGTCTGTCCTTCGTTTATATAGCTCGGGGTTAGTTGCAGCAAGCTCACGATAATAGTCCTCTACGGCATCGCAAACACGCCCTTTCTCTTCATCGCTCACTACAGGGATCCGTATCTCCGGCGTGTTCACGTATCGCGTCAAGAAGTCCTCAAGCAGTACATCCACCACCTTCACGTCGCTTTTAGTCTCTGATTCCTTGGCGGTAAGCAGTAAAAGCTCGGAAAATGCGAATACCGCATCGTCTGCACGATTATTCTTCGCGAAATACACATGACCTGACATCTCACCGCCTGCAACTGCATTTAGCTCTTCCATCTTCGATTTGATAAAAGAAAACCCGGTTTTCCACTCGACTGGCACGCCCTCATTCTCTATGATTATCTCTCGTATCGCATCAGAGCATTTGGTATCGTAAACGATTTTGGCATGATGATGCTCCTTTAGGATGTGCTTGCAGAGCAGAGCGAGGATTTGTTCACCGATTATCATCTTTCCAGTTGGTGATATTGCACCTGCTCGATCACCGTCACAGTCGGAGGCAAGCCCGATATGCGCGTGTTTACGGGCTACTTCGGCATGTAAATCCTTCAGGAACCGCGGTATCGTGGGATCCGGCAGATGGTTAGGGAAATTACCGTCCGGCACTGAATAAAGCTCGAATACTTCGGCGCCCAAATCACGGAATAGCGGTGGTGCTATCACGCCTGTAGTTCCGTTTCCAGCGTCATAAACGATTCTTAAACCGGTCAATGGCGCCCTTTTGACCGCCGGTAGCTTTTCTAGCTCTTGTTCCGCGATGGCAAGTGCAGCTCTTAAAGAACTCTTGCTTGCAAGAGCGTCTAATGCGAGCTCTTCCCATCGCTCGCGCAGTACAACGTTCGCAACGATCATCGCATGATAATCCGCCAGTACGTCCACCACTTCAAGCTCGCCTTTAACACTGCTTACGTGTGATTTGAATCCCACTTCTAGCTGCTCCGCTGTTTGCAACATCTCTCGTATTTGATCCTCTGTGGCGCTTTCTGTGCCAACACAGGGCTTGAAGCCGTTCCATTCCTTGTCCAGGTGGCTGCCCGTGACTTCCACGCCGCCATCCGCATTGAATAGCCAGGTCGCGAAATACATCAAGGGTGTGGAGCTCACCTTTTCCGCTGGTGCTATGTCTATGACATGGACACCTTTGCTCATAAGCGCGTCGACAAAAGCGGTTTTCAATCTCGGCGAGCTGTTTCTGACGTCCTTGCCCATAACCACTCTTAGCTCTTGCGGCTCTTTACCTCGGTGCTTGCGCAGTAGCTCCACATATGCCAGCCCGGCCAGGGCGCAGAAGTCGTCACTGAGCTGGGTGTCTGCTATGCCTCTTATATCGTTCGCACGATATGCTGTTTTATCTACTATCATCTTTTTATTCCGTTTTTAATTGATTACGTTTTTGTTTTACTCATTTCATCTATGTACTCCAAATTAACACTAATAACATCTAGAAGTTAATATATCTGCGTTACGGGATAATGGCTTATTGTATCAGCGTGGACGTGTCGTCCCGATATTTTGTTCTTAAATTCCTCCTGTCTATCGAATATAGAATAAAACGCCCCTACTTCCCTTAATCTCTTAGCATCTCCCCGACTTAAAGCATCATTTAGCATCATATTTAGTTTCTTATCCGCTTCTTCTAACCTCCCTAACCTCTTCATTACGTTAAAATATACATGTGGGTTTTCATCAAAAAGTTCTCTTTCTGTAACCCCACCGTCATCAAGCAGTTCTCCCATTTCTTGTAACTTACCTGCTTTGAACATAACTTCTACTTTCTTCACTCGTAAAGATACATCAGCATCAATAATATCAGAATATTTCTCGAATAAGCCCATAGCTTCTTCAGGACGCTCCGTCTCAATATAAATATCGAGAATTTCTCCAAAAATTTCACTTTTTTCTTTAACCACGTCTAAAAGTCGAAGATAGTGCTCTAAAGCCATTTCTGATTTGTCATATTCCTTATACGCTTCAGCTAATCTCCTCTCAACCGCAATCATATCCTCGGGATTTAATTCAAGATATTTATCTATTATTGCTAATTTAAACTCTGGCTCTTCCCGAGAGGATAATTCCCATTTCATAAAAAGAGAAACGTATTTTGATACTGTCTTAGGATTGTCAATTCCAAAAGTACTCCATAACTCGTGAAATGCACCTAATATCCTTTCCCTCCCTGCATTGCGGAGGATATAGAAATCTATAAGTGTTTCAAGACTTTTTGGGTGCGAATAAGTTAGCACCAGTCCTTCCAATTCCTCTTGTGCTTTATCCGGATGGTCTAAGAGGTTAGCAGTGATTTCTTTTAGGATACTGTCAAGTTTTGGCACAATAACTGTATTAGGTATGATTTTTGAAAACAGTATTAGATAATCCCGCAATAATGATGTTTCTTTAGTAACCCCTTCCTCGCCTATTCTCAAGGACTCTGATAATTCCAATTCTCTATCAGAGTGAAGTATACAAATATCCGGAACATTTAACTGACTCTCTAAATCTTCTACTGGCTCGTTTAGAAAATCTTGTATCTCTTTTACAATTTGCTGCTCTAGACCCTCATCATCATCTTCTTCGTTTGGAAATGGAATACGCGTAAGCGCAAAAGTTACCCCTATTGGCTTTTGCCCTGGCAATCGTTCAACTGCCTGGATACTGCGGAGTATCTGACGTACGCCCTCGATATTTTCTCGATTGTTGACAATTAAAAACACCACTTTATCGGATAAAAGAGAAGTACATAAACCGCTCATCTCTGTTACGCCGGTTCTGGAATCTATAAGTAGAAAATCAGGGTTAAATTCTTTCCTTAATCTCTCTTTTAGTTCGAGAAAGAAAGGGATACCTTCGCTGTATTCTTCATAAAACAATTTGTGCCAATTTATCGCTGCTAATTTACGCCAATAATCTGCGGAAAGGACATCACCTGCGGGAATCAATCGGATTTCGCCCCGGGATTTTGATGGATGTACTAGTTCCAATGTAAATTCATCCATTGATTCCGGAATGACTTTATTATGTGTAAATTCATATATATAGTCCACCAAACCCTTCCTAATATCTGTAGTTTTGACGAGTTGCGGGAATTTGTAATGAAGTCCAGGCGCCTCTAAGTCAAAGTCCATAATACAAACATTTTTACCAAAGCGGGAGAGATAAATCGCAATATTAGCTAAAGCTAATGTACGCCCAACCCCACCTTTATATGAATAGAACGTTATTGTTTCCATCGCTAGGCACCACAATAACACATGGGTAATATTTGCCCATTTTCAGCAATTGCTTTTTGATGTTTTTTTATAGCGTCTATTGGATATATGCTCACTACGCCGAGAAATCTAGCCTTCCACGTTTCTTCTTGATTATCTCTTATCTGATTTTCTAAATCTCTCAGTCTTTCTCTCTCCTCTTTACAGTTTTCAAGAATAGCAATCGCCATTTTTTGCATTTCCAGATTAGTCATTACCCGTTCTAATTTCATTAAATCAATAGTCACTGACTCAGCCGCATCAAATTTTCCTTCAGGAATTAACTCGCTTTTAGCTCTCTTGAGATATTCTAACAGCACATCATCAGTAGCATATTTCAACCCTTCTCTCAATTTCTCAAAAGATGGTAACTCAATACCTTGAGTTTTTTTTGTTTCAATATATGCCTCTTTGAGAAATTTGACCACTTCATGCATGCTATTAAGACTAATAGCACACTCTTCAAAGCCATATGAATGAATGGCCTTTGATAAGTCTTTTATTGTAACTTCAATCAGATCAGAAGTAGTATAGGGCGGTCGTAATAGAAATAATTTTTCCTCTTTTTCAATAAACCCCCATCCATCGTTTGGGGCAGTGGCCATGATCTTAATTTCCATTTTCGTCTATTACCTCCACTCGAATCCCCAGGTTATGTAAAAGATCACGCATATTAATAAAAGCCTCTAGCCAATATCTTTCTTCCGCATCTGATAATTCAGAAATGAGGGCTTTATATAAGTCATTCTCGAAACGATTTGAAACACTTTGCCTCATTCTTACACACTCTATATGTACATTTTTGATTTCGCCTTTCGTTATAGCTTCAATATAACCTTCATTGCTACAGATCATAGATGCCAATTCATCAAAAGGAATTCCTCCTATTTCATTTTCGTGTTTGAGAGCTACCAAAGCAGGTACACATTCTCTATTTGCAATATCTCGAGATAACCGTTCAACGTCCACAGAATTTTCTTCGACATATTTAAGACTATCCTCTTTAATGAATGCTAACAATGAATATTCATTTGATTGTTTTCGTTTAATTATAACACAATATTCTCCGAACTTCTCTGGACCAAGTCCTCCGATGTTTAAAGCACCATACTTAAATTTTTCAGCACATTCAAAGGTGCTATTAAAAATCTTCCTCTCTTTTTTATGGGGTTTTAATTGCAAATCCATTGCAGTTTCATGGGATATTCCTATTTTTCTTTTGCCATTTAACTCTTCTATTCGTTCCGTTGTAACTTCATATCGGTTTTTATATACCCCTTGAATTAAAAAACTAATTAATACCCCTTGCCTAATATTTATCGAAATAGTCGGTTTATCCCTCATAAAGTCAATAAAATTTTTAAATAAATCCAAATTATTTTGATTCTCATGCTTCTCTTTCAATAACTTATGCCTGGTTTTTAGATTATCCGAATTTTGATCTGCCATATCAAATATGTTTTTCATATCTGCCCCTCGAAGTAATTATTAGAAAAATTTTTCCTTTTATAAACTTTTTGGTGGATAGACAAAAGACCAGAAAATGGAAAACCTAATTCAGACATCAATCCTCCGTGTTCTTGTTTTTATTTTACTTTCGTTTTTGTTTTTGCTGTAAAAGGATATAGGGACGCTTTATCATGCACAATTGAAGCAAACACAAAATAAAATCCACCGATATTGAGCATTTCTGATACATATATATTGCCCATGCCAGAAAGAATCGCCGATCTAAAAATAGCGCGTGAATCACTGTGCCTGCTGAGATACCAGTAGCTGTGGGATCGCTACCTTTACCCAAGAGACAAGCGATCTGTAGACAAAGCTGTCCGCAACTTGGAGGTTGTCGCTTTCATTATCGTACAGATGTGCACCTCGGACCACATGTTTCATCGCCACTCCTCGTTTTTACCCGAAGGTGCAAGGCAGCTAAAAGGTAGCTAAAAAGCGAAGCGGATATGGACGGACGCTACAACCTGCAATCATATACAATCGCATCTGCGTTTTCTATCACAAATCCCTTTATCGCTTCTAATTCATGACAGGGTTCAAATCGGTCCTCTGTCCTTTTTAATACCTCTTCCGCAGTCAGCGCCGGTGCCATCCTTATATAATCCAGGACATAATGCAAGTACCACGCCTTTACGTATTCGCTCCCCTTTTCTCGCATAAAAAGTATCTGAAGATACTTTGGGATTTTCATTATCATTTTAAAATCATGGCGCTTTGCTAACTGTATGATTATTTCTTCTCCCTCGCGCTCACAGAACACTATAAACTCCTGGTTCTTTTCCGGGAAGTCACTTAAATCATTCACAAAGTCTGTGGTTTCTCTGGTTAGCCCCATCTTCGCCGCCCATTTATTATGGATCTCCCACTTTGGCATAGTTCTTGATAAACCATTTTGTAAGCAAAAAGCTTTACCAAAATCTTTATCACATAGCACCACAACTAGATGAAGTGCATATTCTGCATCCAGATACTTACCGCTCTACGCGCCTGTCTCGGATTCGCGAAATTGTTCTCTATTGCTTCATCCGAGGGAATACCTATAAACGGGTCTATTGTATTCTTCCCCACATCGGCAACCCATATCATCGCGTCACTAACGTCATGCCCACGGAAGAACGAGATAAAAGGTGCAGGCGTCTTCTCTGTTGGAACAACGATCACCACCTCTTCCCCTGATTCGGACCACTCTAAGTGACGTCCGTCGACAAAATGCGGCACAAACGTAATCGAAGGTAAAACGAAGATGTGTATGGTTCTGTGTTCATCATCATTTTTCACCGCCATCAACTCAAGATGTTCCCCTTCCGATTTACCTTCGTTTACCTGATACTCACTGCGTTTCAAAAACGATATTACCACGCTTTTTAGTGCATTTGTAGGGCTTCGTAGCTTCGTCCAACGTAAAAACGCGGCCGCCAGTTCCTCACTCATGTATCCATGTGTTGGCAAGCAGTAAAATATCTCGCCTTGATAGTTTATCCTGGTATGCATGTCAGGAGAGAAAACAGAAAGTTTCTCTTCGCTCGTTATGCTCTTGAAGATCATCTCTTCTGGATCGCCACCCAATTTACTCGCTAACTCGTCCCTATCAGCATCGCTTAGCGCACTTACACACTCGCTTATCTTCAACGCGAGTTCTCCTTCTGATATTACCTTATGCTCCTGACAGTAGCTCGAAAGGTCTGTCCATATCTTTAACATCTCGCGCTATTCTCACCTCTATGCATTTATTCTTATCCCTCTTCCTTTAAATTTAGTAACGCCTTTAATCGCTTCAAATCCTGGGTGTAGGGATTTCTGAATGGGCTCAAAGCATATAAATGTTTGGTGATTTTCTCGTTGTGTATAAAGTATAACTTCTACCTGTAAATCTAATCTTAGGACGCAGATTTATACTGATTTACACGGATTTGATTTCTTTCTGTGTTAATCATTGATTTCGCGGCGGATGCGCGGCAGGAGGAAAGTGACTATTTTGGGATAATAGCAGCAACATCCTAAAACTTGCCGTTTTCGTTTAGGTCTTCGAAATTCTTGGAAAAGCGGATAAAAGTTTATCTTTATCAAAGTTTATAATAGCTATTTGGTGTAAGAAATGTTGGACTCAGACAATCCCCTAGTGAAGGAATATTTTCGGAAAATGGTAGGGGATGAGGGACTGGAGATAATGGCGAATGTTCCAGATGGCGAAATAACAGACGAGGAAATTGCAAAGCTGTGTGACACCAAGCTCACTGCGGTGAGAAAGGTTCTGTACCGGTTATATGAGAACAGAATAGCGGAATACCGAACAGAACGCGATGATAATAGCGGCTGGATCACCTATCTCTGGTGCTTTAATCAGGACAATGTTACGAAGATAATGGAAGAAGAAGCGGAAGTAGAGTTGGCTGACTTATGTAATAAATTGGAATATGAGCGTGGCGGGGTATTTTACCAGTGTAAATGTCAGCGTGTTTTGTTTGAAGATGCAGTAGAGAAAGACTTCTGGTGTGATGAATGTAACGCGAATTTCGAATTTTCTGATAACAGTATTTTGATAAAAAAGTTAGAGGCGGATATAGCTAAAATCGAGAAGTGGAAGAAGAAGATAAGAGGGTAATAAGAGACGAGAGCATAAAGTTACTGCGTGATGTGGGATGTAAGGCGAGGGTTATCGAACATTGTGTTGCCGTTTCCGAACTCGCATTGGAGTTCGCGCGTCGTTATTATTTTGGTCGTGTAGACGAAGAGTTAATTTTTAGGGGGGCTTTGCTCCATGATATTGGTAGGAGTTGCACACATGGCATAGATCATGGTTTTGTAGGTGGCGAAGTAGCGAAAGCGTTAAAGCTGGATGAGCGAGTGGTAAGAATAATACAGCGGCATGTGGGCGCGGGAATAACAGCAGAAGAAGCAAAAGAACAGGGGCTGCCTCAGGATGTAGATTTTATGCCAAGAACAATGGAAGAGAAGATAGTCACGCATGCGGATAACTTGATAGACGGGATAAGGAGAACGAGCATAGAACACGAAATAGCACATTTAAAGGCTAAATTAGGTGAAAATCATCCTTCTATAACGCGGATAGCCACACTACATAAGGAAATAACCGGGCTAAACGTACCTGTAAAGGTCAATACAAAAATATAAAAACCTCTAACTGCATTCAGCCCACTAAAACTACCTACTCAATGCACTTTCTCTTTGCTTATCCTTCAGTTCCATCTTTGTTATCATAACATTCGAGGGATGCATAGGTCGAGGCACTTCGGATAAATCAGATCGTGAAATAACAACGCCTTCCACCGTTATCTTCTCCCGCTTCAGGTCTACTGTTCTCACTTTGCCTTCTTTACCTCTGCTATCGCCCCGCATTACTACCACAGTATCGCCTTTCCTCAGCGGGAAACTCCTTTTCCCATATTTACTTCGCAGATCCTGGGAAAGCGGCGCGCTCATGTACTTATGCAGTATATGCAACGGTGCATTATACCTTGCTTTCCTTTGTTTTCTCGGTTGCTTAGACATCTTAGCTTTCATTTTCATCATCCATCTTTGGCTATCTTCTACAATTCTTATTAACATTACCAAATAAAAAGGATTTGTTATGTCTACTATGCTCGAATACGATGTTGTCGTGGTAGGTGGTGGGCCTGCGGGCTGCATGGCTGCGAAATATGCAGCAAAGGCGGGGGCTTCTACACTCATTATTGAGGCGGGTGCGGAAATAGGTAAGCCCGTTCAATGTGCAGGGCTTATAAGTAAAAGAGCAATAGAAGAGAGCGAAACAAAGGATAAATCATTCATAAACTGCGAAATAAAAGGCGCTATTGTTCGTTCGCAGTCACAGGAATTAATGCTAGAATCACTGGATAAGAGCGCTTTTGCTATTAGGCGCGATATTTTTGATAACGTATTGGCGAGCGAGGCGCAGAGAGAAGGTGCTGAGGTCATTTTGAAGTGCAGGGTTAAAAGTGTGGCGAAGGGGGCAGGAGAGACAAAGCTACGGATAAGTACGGCGAATGGCAAAGAAGAAATAAGCGCAAGAGTAGTTATTGGCGCCGATGGTGTAAATAGCAAAGTGGCTAAAATGGCTGGGCTTCGTGTCGCAAAAAGCTTCCTGAACTGCGTGCAAGTAGAAGGGGTATATAAAACCGAAGATGATTTTGCTGATTTTGCAGAGATCTTCGTTGGTAACTCTATTGCCCCTGGCTTTTTCGCTTGGGCTATTCCGCTTGGAGCGGAAAACATCGCCCGCATTGGGCTATGCATAGACAAGCGTTTTTCCGCACAGTCAAACCCTTTGCGATACTTAAAAGGGATTTTGGCGGAGCATCCAATCATAGCGAAGCGATACAAAGGCGCACGTTCAAAAATTACCGCGAGTGCTATCCCAATAGGAGTCCGAAAGCGAGGGCAAACTGTACAGGCGGATAAAGGGATTTTATTGGTTGGTGATGCCGCGGCACAGGTAAAACCAGTCACTGGCGGCGGCGTGTATTACGGTATGAAATGTGGTAAGATGGCAGGAGAGATAGCGGCAAAAGCGTCCTTGACTGGAGATCTAAAGATGCTGACTGCATATGAAAGACGATGGCGAAAGGAAATAGGCAATGAAATTGCGTTTGGGGTGAAGGTTCACCGGTTAAGGTGTATACTTAGCGACAAGGACTTTGATACGATTTTACAGACTTTGTCACAAGAGGCGCTACTGCAACAGATACAAGAGATGGGCGATATGGACTACCCTTCTATTGTGTTTCATGAATTTTCAAAGAATCCCCGTCTCATCAAGTTGATGGCAAAGAACATCATAAAATATTTATATACCAAATGACGATAAGATAATCAGGCAAAGGCAAATAGAAGGCTTTGGGTGAATGAAGATAATGGCAAGAATGTATGCAAGGAGGCGTGGAAGATCTGGCTCGAAGAGGCCGTTTAGCTTCAGGCTTATGGAAACAGTGCCCGAATGGGTAGAGATGACTGCAGAAGAAGTAGAGAAAAAGGTAGTTGAGCTATATGAGAGAGGGGTTACAACGAGTGAAATAGGGACAATACTAAGGGATCGCTACGGTGTGCCGAGCGTTGTACTGGTTACAGGAGAGAAAATAACGGGTATATTAAAGGGCAAGAATATCGCAGGTGAGATACCGGAAGACCTACTGAATTTGATGCGGAAAGCGCTTCGGATACGAAAGCATGTAGACGTGAATAAGAAAGATGTCCACAATAAAAGATCGTTGCAGTTAACCGAATCGAAGATAAGGCGGCTTGTGAAGTATTACAGAAGGGAGACGGTCTTACCCGATGAATGGCGGTATAAGCCGGAAATTGCCGAGTTTATTATGAGGAAATAAGAGGAGGTGCAGATAAAAAAATGAAAGGATTTGGCGAGATATTGGTAGGGTTGATATTAGTAATAGTGGGAATAGGCATATTAGTTCTTCCGCAGATGCCTTACTTTAGAGATGCGCTGGTAACACTCATATTAGGAGCTATTCCACTCATTGTGCTGTTAGTTGGTGCGGTATTTCTGATGATCGGTGTGAGCGATGTGAGAGATAAGGGCGAAGAGATAGAGGATATAAGTGAAGGTAGTGAAAAGGGAGAAGAGATAGAGGATATAAGTAAAGGCAGTGAGAAAGGAGAGGGGGATTAACGGTGGGCGCAGTTAAACCGACATATGTAAAGAAATTGGGGAAACAATTACTGAAGGACGTTCCAGACATCTCAGAGGACTTTGACATGAATAAGGAGATAGTGAAGGAGTATACAAACGTAAAGGGTAAAGGGGTACAGAATAGAATAGCAGGATACATAACACACAAGAAGAGGCGAGAGTCGAAACAGTGAATATAGAAGGTGTGTATCCGGCGCTTATAACGCCGTTTACGAAGGATGACGAAGTGGATGAGGACGGTTTAAGGCGGCTTGTGGAACACGCGATAGAGGGCGGTGTAGCCGGGATAGTACCGTGTGGTACGACCGGTGAATCCGCGACAATTTCTCATGACGAGCATAAGCGAGTGGTAGAGGTGGTAGTGGACTGCTCGACGGTACCTGTGATAGCAGGGTCCGGCTCGAATAACACAAAGGAGGCGATAGTACTAACGAAATATGCAGAGGATGTGGGCGCTGACGCTTGCCTCGTGATCACACCTTATTATAACAAGCCGAATGTGAAAGGGCTGAAGGAACATTTTAAGTTGGTCGGTGATGCTGTGGATATACCCTTGATTGCCTATAACATACCTTCGAGAACAGGCCAAAATGTAAATGCGGAGACAATGGTGGAGCTCGCGGCAGAAGTAGAGAATCTAAAAGGAGTGAAGGAAGCTTCTGGCGATTTGAAACAGATAGGCACGATTATAATGTTGGCCGCGGAACAGGGTCTTGATTTCACGGTTGTTGCAGGCGATGATTTCCTTACGCTGCCCATAATGAGCCTGGGCGGTAAGGGCGTGATTTCCGTGGCTGCGAATATCGCACCGAAGCCGATGAGTGAGATGGTAAATGCGATGTTGAACGGAGAGATAGAGAAGGCGAAAGAGATCAATCTACGCTTATATCCTATGTTTGAGTCGATGTTCTTGGAGACGAATCCAATACCAGTAAAGAAAGCGGCGGATATGATGGGGCTGCCGGCCGGGCACGTTCGGCTTCCGTTAGGCGCGTTGAGTGCATCAAACGAGGAGAAGTTGAAGGCTGTGCTGAAAGGGCAAGGGATGCTAAGTTAGTTAGTTAGTTACCTAAAGACTCCGTAAGTTATTTTGTCGTGTCTGTGGTGACAGATCTAACAAACAGAGAGGAAGAGAAGATACTTGAGGGCCAGGCTAGCTAAAAGTAAATACCTAATGTAAGCATGATGCGATAAAAACAATGATGCTTTCAGACCTAAAAAGTGATTTTGAATTCATAAGAGACGAAGTAGAAGGCGTGCTCCTATTCGGCTCCGCGGCGAAAGGCGAACTAACCACGAGATCTGACATAGACATTGCGCTAGTGAGACCAAGCACCAGGCGCGTGCTTTTTAGCGTATTTGAACGAGTTGGTGGGAAATACGACATAAAAATATTCGAGGATTTGCCGCTGCACATAAAAATGGACATTATCAATAATCATCAAGTCATCATAGGTGATGAAGTAGAACTATCTTACTACTTTTACCGGTACAGAAAGGAATGGCAAGATATGGAACATCGGGTTTTGAGCAACCAATTTAAAAGTGTAAGAGAAATGATAAACCAGAGACGGGCATGGCTAAAAAATGAGCGAAAGATACCTCAAGAAGATTGAGATACTGGAAAGGGAACTGGAATACATAAACCGCCATGAGATAACGGGTGAAGTAACAGAACGAGCCGCACTTTATTCCTTGCAGATCGGAATCGAGTCCGGAATGGACATAATAGCGATGAAAATAAAAGAGCTCGGATTAGTTGTAGTGGATGACTACACGAACATAGAAAAATTAATACAGGGAAATGTAATCCGATTGAAAGAAGGAGAGCTATTAAAAGAGTTCAACGGCATAAGAAATGCAGTTGTACATAAGTACAACAACCTAGATATGGCAATAATAACAGAAGCTCTGGAACGAATTGCCGAGTTTGCAGAAGTGATATTTAAAATCGCTGAATAAAAAAAAATGGTAGCTTTTTAACAAATATGATAGCCGAAATAATGAAGAGATTTATTAATAGTATTCCTATGTACTATCATTAGCTATGACCTCGTCGAACGCACCTTGGGCAGAGTGAGAGTCTGGTGTTCTCAGGAGGTTAACTAATGCTGACTGAGCGGCGATTACAAGATCTTGCAGACAATATCCGTCAGGATCTGAACTTGCTTAAAGCGTACGAGGATGAACTGCGATATGAGACAGATCCCCGCCGTCTGGCGAGGTACCGCCGGGAGATTGAACGACAGCGTGAATCATTGAGTAGTTACCAGCAGGAGTATGACGAACTGCAGAAGCAGGTGACTGGCGTGCCGTCCGCCGAGATGGAAGACACGGCAAATCTGTTGCGACAAATGGACGCTAAACTGGATGATGTACTGAGCGGTCAGAAAAGTATGCATGATGACTTAAAGGTCTTACGCAAAACTCTACTCGCTCGGTTCGATGCCAGCGAGCAAGCGATCAATACTGCGATCGTTCAGCGGCTCGATCAAAATCAATTAGAAATTGTGCAGAGTATTGTGAATGAAATAGAAATCCATAGTGTTCCAGAAAACGAACTGCAAGAAACTTTGAGTGCCCTTCAACAAGCTCTATTGGAGATTAGACAGACAGGATTGAATGACCTCCAACTGGTGACAGAAGCAAAGAGCCTGTCTGAAGTGGTAGATGATCCGAAACTCGATGTGAATCATAAACTCAAGGTTTCGATTCCCATCATTCCGCTCATTCTGTCATATGAAACAGAGGTCGAACTGAAGAGTAAACTGAACCTGAAAGCCGCATGGCAGCGCTTAAAAGTCAGGGTGCGTGGTGAACGATGAAAGAAGACATAACCGAAAAGCGTGTGAAGGACCTTGAGGAGAACATCCATCAGGATCTGGACTTGCTCAAAGAGTACGAGGACAAAGAGCGATATGAGACAGACCCACGCAGTCTGGCAAAGTGTCACATGGAAATCAAACGCCAGCATGAATCCCTGACCCATAACCAAAAGGAGTACGACGAACTGCGCAGGCTGATGACACCAAAAGAGCTGCAGAGCGTAACCGATCTAATGCAGCAAAAGAACGCCAAACTGGATGAGCTCCGGGAATTGCTGCCGCCAATATGGAACATTTCACAGCATCAGAACCCCAACTTCACAGGTCGAGAAGGTATCCTGAAAGAGCTCAGGTTAGCTCTCAGTTCAGGCGAGCCGGCCGCATGGAAACAGGCTATAACTGGCATGGGCGGTGTGGGCAAGACCCAGCTTGTTGTTGAGTATATCTACCGCCATAAGGCTGATTACAGAGTCATCTGGTGGGTCCGGTCTGAAGAGCCGGCGACGATGGCTGCTGATTACGCCAGTCTTGCCGTTGATCTGAATTTGCCGGAGAAAGACTCCACAGATCAAACAGAGATAGCCAAAGCAGTGAAGCGCTGGCTGGAGCATAATCCCGGCTGGCTGCTCATCTTTGATAACGCTCAGGACCCTGGAGAGATTCGCAACTACCTACCTCTGGGAGGCGCGGGTCACGTAATCATCACTTCTCGCAATCCTCTTTGGGGCAGTGTGGCGAAACTGCTGCCAGCCCGGGTATTTGAACGAGCGGAATCAATCGAATTCCTCTGCAAGCGCACGGGGCAGGAGGACAATAAAGCTGCGGATGCGCTTGCAGACGAGCTGGGCGACCTGCCTCTGGCGCTGGAGCAGGCAGGTGCATATATCGAAACGACTGGCATCTCGCTGACAGAATATCAGGAGCTATACCAATCACGGCGAAAGGAACTCTGGGTGGACGAGTTCCACCCGCAGGACTATCCCGATTCGGTGGCTACCACATGGTCCCTTGCTATGGAGCAAGTCAGTCAGGAATCTCAGGCGGCTGCAGATCTGCTGAACATGTGCGCCTTTTTGGCTCCAGACGACATCTCCCTGGAGCTTTTGTGTGGGGGAGTAGAACATCTCCCTGAGCCACTTGCGGCGACGGCAGCCGACAAGCTGGCGATGAATCGTGCCATAAAAGCTCTCAGGCAATACTCTCTGATCGATACAAGCGGTGAATTTCTGTCTGTTCACAGGCTGGTTCAGGCTGTGGTACGTGACCGTTTGAGTGAAGACGACAGGAAGGGATGGGCGGAGAGCGTTGTACGCCTCTTGAATGCAGTCTTTCTCTTTGATAGCGATGACGTACAGACATGGCACCTCTGTTCACGTCTCCTGCCTCACGCTCTGGCGGCGGCTGCTCATGCGGAGGTACTGGAGGTGGCTCCTAAAGTAACGTCACATATCTTGAATCAAACAGGTATATATTTGCGCGGACGTGCGGAGTTCGCCGAGGCTAAAGTTCTGTTTGAACGGGCTTTGTCTCTTGCAGAAAAAGCATATGGCCCTGACCATCCCAAAGTAGCCATCCGCGTCAACAACCTCGGCAGCGTCCTGTATGATCTGGGCGACCTGCAAGAAGCAAAAGAGCACTTCGAGCGGGCACTGAAGATAGATGAAAAGACATATGGCCCTGACCATCCCGAGGTAGCCAGAGACGTCAACAACCTCGGCGCCGTCCTGCGAGCTCTGAGCGACCTGCAAGAGGCAAAAGAGCACTTCGAACGGGCGCTTAAGATAGATGAAAAGACATATGGCCCTGACCATCCCACTGTGGCCATCCGCGTAAACAACCTCGGCGGCGTCCTGCAAGATCTGGGCGACCTGCAAGGAGCAAAAGAGCACTTCGAACGGGCGCTTAAGATAGATGAAAAGACATATGGCCCTGACCATCCCGAGGTAGCCAGAGACGTCAACAACCTCGGCCGCGTCCTGCAAGACCTGGGCGACCTGAAAGGGGCAAAAGAGCTATACGAACGGGCGCTGGCAATATTACAGAAGTCTCTGGGCGAAGATCACCCATCAACAGCAACGGTGCGAAACAATCTCGAGTCACTTGCAAATGTATAAGACAAGACCATAAGGTTTTTGAATATCCAATTTAATTTAATTTTTTGGAGCCATAGTGCATAGCCATGGAAAAAGAAAGCATTAAGGTAATCGAAGTCAGAGAACTGACAAAGAAGTTCGGTGATGTTACTGCAGTCGACCATATTTCTTTTGGTGTTAGGAAACGCGAAATCTTCGGCTTCCTTGGCCCGAACGGAGCAGGAAAGACAACGACCATCAGGATGCTGACCGGGCTGATCACGCCTGATTCGGGCGACGTCCTCATAGACGGCGTGGATATAAGGAAGAACCCAATAAAAGCAAAGATGAAGATCGGGGTCATCCCGGAGATGGGTAATATCTATGTTGATCTAACTGCGAAACAGAACATCATCTTAGCGGGCAGATTCTATGGTATCGCCCGCAGCGAACTGGAGAATATGGCAGATGCGCTTCTAGCTAAATTCGGGCTCTCGAAAAGGGCTGATGATCCGGTAAAGACTTTTTCGAAGGGTATGAAACAGCAGGTTAATATCGCAAGTGCTATTGTTCATAGTCCCGAACTCCTCTTTCTTGATGAACCGACCGCGGGATTAGATGTTCAAAGCCAACGCATGATTAAAACTATCATAAGAGAGATGAATCAAAGAGGCACAACCATCTTTTTAACTACACACAATATCGAAGAGGCGAATGTGCTCTGCGATAGGGTAGGGATAATAAACGGGGGTGAAATTGCGGCTATTGATACGCCGGAAGGGCTGAAGAGGACTTTTGAAGAGACGCAATCCGTTGAAATCTCATTTGATAAGACGGTGGATGTCAGTAAGATAGAAGAAAGCCGATTAGTAATCCGGAAAGAGAAATTAGGCGATAAGTGGCGGTTATATACCGACAATCCCGATAAGCTAGTAAAATATTTGGCACAATTCGCGCAGGACCATAACTTAATATTTAGCACTATGGAGATCTGTGGTGCGAGTTTGGAAGACGCATTTGTTAAATTAACGGAGGATAGATAATGATCATGCCTTTAGGAAACTTTAACCGCCAGTTCTTTCGCGGGATCGCAGTAGTAACAGAGAAGAATATCAGGATTTATTACACTAAGCCGCCGGTTATTATATTCGGTTTCTTGTTTCCTCTATTCATGTTCCTGGCATTTTATCTAGGAAAGGAGGTAGATTTTTATATCTTCTTTCCCGGGCTTTTAGCTATGTTCCTATTCTTTATCGCATCGTCCGTAGGCCCACTAATAACGCCCTGGGAGAAACAGGCGGGTACTTATGAACGATTGCTGTCCTTTCCAGTTAGTACCAATACAATTATTCTGGGCGACAGTGCAGCGGGTATGATTTTCGGTATTATGATAAATGTAGTTGTCTTAGCGGTAGGGCTGATAACTTTGAATTACAGTTTGAACATATTGGTATTGTGCCTGGGTATGTTGTTGGGTGCGTTCTGTTTCTCAGCTCTTGGTGTTTTACTGGCTTCGCCGTCCGTTCCCAATCCGTCATATGTAATGATGTTTTCCAGTATCATCCGTTTCCCACTGATATTCATAAGCGGTATATTCATACCGTTAGAGGACCTGCATGGATTCGGAAGAATGCTGAGTTACTTCTCGCCCATTACCTATCTGGTTGATATATTCAATTTCAGTCTCAGAGGGCAATCGAATATCGCGCTAATTGTTGATTTCGTAGCGCTAATTATCTTCAGTCTGATATTCGTATATTTAGCGAATAGATCGCATAAACGGAATTTGATGCGGGGGCTGTGAGTTGGCGAGTGGGATTACGAATTAATATTTGTGAGTTCCCTATAACCTGTGATGAGACCAGTAATTACCAATATCAAGGAGAAAGTAAAGATGACGATAGCCGAAAAGGGCGTCATTACGGCTTTGATTTTTTATGGTGTCTCTTCGTTATGTTTGCCGTTTTTTTTTCTGCTCTGCTGTTTCTCGAATCTTTTGTAATAGCACGATTCAATGAACTGACCCAGAGGCTTTTTCCAGGGCTCTGATTTATTGGGTACGAGACTACCGAATTTTTTGGGGTTCATACCCAGTTTTTTCGCCTTTTCTATGTGACGTGCAGAGAGGTGATATTTCGTCTTGGCTAGAGCCCATATTTCGTCAGAAAATTTCTTCTTCTTTTTCTTTTTTGGCAATGCCCTAACGTCCTCCGTATCATTCGAGTTCTGCCATAAATACGGCTCCTAATTGCGTTTGTCCGAGTTCTGTCATGTTTCTTTCTAATTTTGAGACGCGCGTTCCCCATGATTTCTTTCTCTAACGAACGCATCAATTTCCGCTTTAAATATCGCATATGTATCAAATACATCATCAACCAATAACCTCAATTCGCTCTCATCTAAGAGAAAACTATAAGCATGCACAAAAAAATGACGAAATGCTAAGTACTTTGCCAATTGCTTTCTCGTAGTTTCTGTAATGATCTTCTCCTCCGATGCCAATATTAACAAATCACGATGCCATGAACCTGACGTGGGAATTGAAATGCCTTTAGCTCCCAATATTTGTTTGAGTATGTTTTCAATCCATGTGTAAAAATTATGTAAAAATGTACCAATACCCGCTAGCTCGGCGACTGTTTTGTCTGGTTTACCTTCTATCTTTTTTAGTTCAGCAAGGACTGCGGAGATATTTTCCAGTTCTACCTCTACTCTTTCTCTTAAATTAGCCATATAATTTCAGCCCCTCCTTTTCTACCAATTTGTTAAATGAATTGTCTTTATCCAGGTTAACTACGTCTATGGGCATTGTGATCTCAAGTAATAACTCGCCATAGAATACAAAGAAAAGCTCAGGTTCTATTCCCGTAATACCAATATCAATATCATTTGGATCTTCTCTATCAAGGCAGGAACCGAATAAGATTACCGTCCTCAGATTGTATTTTTTCGCATACTTTAATATAGTTGCTCTATCTTTTTCTGATATCATTTATCTTCTTACCTCCATTTTTTGATATTCTATATCTACATCACTTGTTTTCCTATCTTCGCCTCGCACGACGGAACCGAAGATACCTATTTCTTTAATGTTTGTAACCTCTCTTTAATCCTTGAACAAGCTTCAATAACTTTGATAAACCTCTCATTAACTCCAATAACTTGCTGTAATGGCTCTGGTAGCCCATCAAGTGCATTCTTTACATTCTCAGGAAGCTTATCAAAATTATATGCTATGGCATTTTCATTAGGCCACCACACCGCCACATCCTTTTCTGTGAGATTGAGCAATAATTTAGTCCTTACATCATCTGGAAACGTATCTAAATTATACACTACAGCAAATAGAACAGCCCACGCAGCCACATCCTTTTTTGATAGATTGAGCAGTAATTTATTCCTTGCATCATCAGGAAACTTATCAAAATTATCTGCTACTGCCCTTGCAACCTCCCACACCGCCTCGTCATATTCTGAGAGTTTGAACAACAAAGCCGTTACATCGTCCGGAAGCGTATCCGGTTTATTTGCTACAACTCTTGCAACGGCCCATGCAGCGGCATCCTTTTCTAAGAGATCGAGCAATATTTTAGTCTTTACATCCTCAGGGAGCTCATTGAAATTGTCCGCTACTGCCCTTAAAAAAAATATAGTATCCCCTCTCTTTTCAGCGAGTTTGAGCATTAATTTACTAAAAATCACCCTATTTATTCTTGTGAAATCTCCATCTTCAACAAGGAGATTCTTTAAGGCTTCAGAATATGAAGGATGCGAAAATCTTATCTCTTCGCCATCAATATTGATTTTATCATCCCTAAACCAATTCAGAACCCTATTGAACCCCCATGCACCTTTTAAATTCAATTCCTCTACCAATTCCTGATACGTCGTTCTGATAAACTCAACACTCAAAGAGTCGTAAATCGAGAGGAATGACAAGAATAATATCTTATCATCACTCATATTTTTTATTTCTTTTGCAAATACATTTGCTGTCTCTTTTGATTTCTCTTTTAGTTCCTCTTTTAGCACACTTTCTTCTTCTTTGTCAAAAGTAGCCTTAGCAAAGTCCTTTATATTCAGAGGCGTAGGTAAAATCTTCTCATCTTCAATAGACTCTAAAACAAATTCCTTTGATCTCTCATTTCCAAGCCATTTACAATTTTCCTCTTCCGCCCACGAAAGAAGAATCTCTTTCCTTTTTTCATAATCGTAAGATGGCTTCTTTATATTCAATTTCTTCTCAAATTCTTTAAGGTCCTTTTCTGATGATTTCTTTTTTTTGAACTCCTTAAAAACCTCCTCGCGTGAGGTTAATATCACATAAACATCCTCAACTTGCCTTACCGTATCAATTAGGATTCCAATTTTTCGCTCTAAATCGTCTCTTCGCTCATATTTTGTTCTTCCAAAAGGGTCCTCAAAATAGATGATATGTCTGGACTTCAGCTCAGCACACATATTTTCTAACGTTTCTCTAACCTCATCTCTCTCTGCTGGTTCTCCTGCTTTAATCCATCGCGGTTCATATCCGCTATTATAGTACTCCCACATAAACTTGACAGCAGTATATGTTTTTCCGTATTCCGGTGTGCCAGTAATAAAAACAAATCTCTTTTCTTTTAGCGTCTCCGCCATGTCTTCGTACTCTAAGGGGGGAACATATACCTCGTCAATCCTGCCATACAATTTACTGCCCGTGTAGCCTATTTTCTCCAAGAATTCAAAGACTCTGCCTCTTTGTTGGACTTTATCCACATCAGCAGCGAAGAAAGTAATAACTCCTTCCTTCACGTCATCTTTCTTGTATTTGCATTCAATTTTTTGGCTGATTTTCCTATCCAGGGGCTCTAATTCATTATACGCCGAACCTGTAAGAACAATAAATGTGGACTTTGGTGATTCATTCTTATGCTTTTGTTTATACCAGTCGTGATAATAACCTATGATTTTTGTTTTGATGAATTTTATCGTAGAATTTTCAATAATGAGCTCTTTACTATCAAAGCTTGCCCATTTATCGTAGTCTCCTGTTCCTATCGCAATTTCCAGTGGTATTTTTTCGTAGCCTCTATAAGGGGTGTGGTGGTCTAAAATGTCAAGAATACATTTAAACGCATTCTCAAGGGAATCGGTAAGGAGAAGCCAGTCATCACTTTCTCCATATTTCTTACCTATAATTCTGCCTGCTCTTTCTATCGTCTTCACTCGTTCGTTTATTACGTCAATAAATTTTTCCCTGACTTCTCTCGACTCTATCCCTCTTTCTTCTTCTATTATTTCCGCCAATCTTTCAAATCCCAGAATATCTACATAAATGAGATACTTTTTTTCGTTCATTTTGCTTCTTTATCGATTTGCAAACAAAAC
>QENH01000196.1 GCA_003336485.1 Candidatus Methanophagales archaeon | reverse complement strand
ATGCTATACGCAGGGAAAAACACTGGACGAAGCGTTAAAAAACATACATGAGGTGATTGAACTGTGCCTTGAAGAACAGAAGGAAGAAATTGTGGAACGTCTTGATGCAATCCAGGAGTTCAGCTACCACGTTGTGTCAGTAGCGATATGAGCAGATTGCCCGTTGTCTCTGGAGAAAAGGCAGTTAAATGTTTTGAAAAGCTGGATTATGTGGTCGTAAGACAAAAAGGAAGTCATATTCGTATGTGCTCGTAAACTAATCAACAGGAGGGTTAAAATCATTAATCTAGACATCAATCCCATGTTCATTGCCGAATTGTAGTTTATTCCAGAATTATTTGAGATTTATCCAACAATTTCGCCGCCTTCACCACTAATCTTGCAGTATTCTCGTCCTCCTCCACTATCTCACTTTCCTGTATAACAAGCCTTTTCTGGAACATTGGCCCATCCAACACAAGAGATTCAAATTCACCGCCTTCTCCTGCGATGTTCAAAAGATATTTATTCCGCGCAACCAATCGGTCAACATCCGCCACGGTTATCTTCCTACCGAGCCAGCTCTTGTCTAAACCATAAGCACTAATACCCGACAAGATCACATCGAAATATGATACCACAAGCCGCATCTCCGTCTCCTGGTTCATATGCCATAACGGGGAGAACACTTTGATGTCTTCTTCTGCTGCTATCCGTTCTATCCGCTCTTTTTGGTAATTACTCCATAATGCACCAGTTATAACACCTTCTATCCCGTATATACGCTTTGCTTCACTTAATGCATCGCGCAAATCAGCCAGTTCCTCTTCTTTCTTGCCTTCCGTCTCTTTCATCAAAATGGGCAACCCAATCGCCTCGGCTTGCAGCTTTGCCAGGTCTATTGCAGGAGTATGGAACATATACGACTCCTGATTCAGACTTTTTAGGGTGATAAGACATGCCACGGGATAGCCTACCTGCTTCATGTGCCAGAGCGCGTAAGAACTATCCTTACCCGAACTGAAGAGACAACCCAACTTCACATTCCGCGAAGGGTATAAAGTTTTGAGGTATTCTCTTTTATATCTGTATCCTTCTCGTCTGGCGATTTTATCTATCGCTTTAAGGTAGTTTGAGCCATACTGCACCGCCCTTTTCTTTCTGCTCGCAACCGCTACGAGGCCAAGGTCTCGTGCTATAGCTCTTAAAATCACGCGGTTCTCATTACCTGCCAGTTTATACGCAGCGGGTATTTTCAATGCATAATCCACAAGCTCCATAGCCAAAAATGGAGCTCGCAACGAAATCCCTTGCGCTCTCGCCACCTGTTCATCTCGATATAGGTCACTTTCATATAACCACCAGATACCCGATAGACATTCCGCGTTCAACTCATTTGGTTTCACATGTTTATGTCTCCTGTATCCTGCGAAGAGCTCCTCTGTGCCGAGACCATACAACACCGTTTTTATGCCGTCTGCCCTTGCGTGCTCACAAGCCACATATAAAGGTAATGCCACACTCACCTTCACAACGTCTGTATCATCGATCCAAGAAACGACTTCTTGAAGTGGTTTCTCAAGCGCATCCGCCCTCAATTTTATTGTCTTCTGCTTTAAGCTCAAATCCGCCGCAATCTGCCTCGCATAGCCCAAATCCTCCGCAGCCTTCATACCTGGCTCTTCAACCGCCACGGTATAACAAACAAAATCCGCATCTAATTCCTTACATAAATACGCGATGAGTGTGGAGTCCAACCCACCGGAAAAAAGCACACCAAATCGTTCATCTACCGGTATCAACCGCCGGATACTTGCACGCAGCAAGTTCAGCACTTTCTCCTTTAGCTCTACCTCATCCGCCTTTAGCTCGGGCACGATAGAGAAGAAAACCCTCTTCTCGAAGCACAATCGGTCTTCTTTTAGCTCATATCGCAATAGTGTTCTCGGTTCAAGACCAATGGCATGATAAAAACCCATCGCTTCCAATGCCTTTCGCTCCGATGCAAATGCAAATCCATCGCTATGTGCGAAATAAACAGCCTTCAAGCCAAATAAGTCTCTGGCTATGTACAACTCATCGGCTATCCAATAGGCAAAGGCATAAGCACCTTCTATCTTAGTGAGGCAAGCAAAAGAATCAGGTTTCTCTACTAATCTTAAAAGCACGTCATAGCTGTTCTCGCCTTCTATATCGTATTCTCCCTTTAATTCGTTCACATTATATAGCTCTGCGTCTGCTACGAACTTGCTTTCTATGCCTTTTCTTGAACGAGCGGAGTTAGCGAAACAAAACCCCATACAATTTCTACTACCGTTATCCTCTTTTTGGCTTAAGTCCTGCAGGTCATGGGAATAGAACTCGCCGTTTTCTGTGCATAGCCAAAATAGATCCGCTTCTTTACTGCTCTGCACTTCTAAACTCTTAAGTACAAGCTCCACTGATCTCTTATTGTTAAAAACGCCCGCTATTCTACTCATTTCTCGTTGTATAATAAAGTATAACTACCCCTATTAAAGACACTGATTTACGCAGAAAACTATTCCCTCAAAGTATCAAATTTATAAACTCGATAGAAGACCGTCAATTCATTATATTTAAAATCCTGATTATCTGCGTTCATCTGCGTCCGATTATTATTTTTTCTTGACCCAGCCATACAATCTACTATTTATCTTTATATGAATCCCTGCTTTATTATAACGTGGGTAAATAATAAAGCGGGGTAGGGTAGTTAGGAGATCCCGTCGGGCTCATAACCCGGAGATCGGTGGTTCGAATCCACCCTCCGCTATTAACGGATGTAGAATGATAATCAATTCTGACCTGCATATCCATTCACGCTATTCTGCGGCTACTTCTCCACGTATGGATCTACCCACGTTGGCGAAAGAAGCTTCAACGAAGGGGATACAGTTGCTCGGTACCGGTGACTGCTTACATCCGAAATGGTTGGCTGGTATAAGAGAACTTGATGAGAGTGGGGGCATCTTCTCCTTTAAGGGTAGCGAAGAAGGCACTAATTTTGTGCTCACTGTGGAAGTGGAAGATGAGCGAAGAGTGCATCATTTACTCATCTTGCCGTCCATCTCAAAGGCAGAAGAGCTATACGAGTCGTTTAGAGCGCATTCGTTGGATATAGACAGGGATGGTAGACCTTCGCTGCGACTGTCCGGGCAGGAGATAGCAGACCATGCAAAGGCGGCAGAAGCGCTTATAGGGCCTTGTCACGCGTTCACACCGTGGACTGGTTTATATGCACATCACAATTCGCTGCAGGAGTGCTATTCTGATCGGGCTGGATATATCGCCTTTGTTGAGTTGGGGTTGAGTGCGGATTCATCATATGCCGACAGAATAGAAGAGCTGAGGGATCTTACGTTTTTGACTAACTCCGATGCGCATTCGCCTTACCCTATTCGGCTGGCGCGAGAGTTTAACCGGTTTCACGTAGAGGCTATAAGTTTTGACGAGTTGAAAGCGGCGATAGAGCGAAAAAGCGGTAGGACGCCTGTGCTTAATGTCGGATTGCCACCAGCGGAGGGCAAGTATAATGAAAGCGCGTGCATCCGGTGTTACAAACATTATTCGCTCAGCGAGGCGATTAAACTGCGATGGCGATGTGAATGCGGCGGTATGATAAAGAAAGGGGTAAGTGACCGGGTGAATGAGCTTGCAGATTGCGATTACACACATCCAGTGCATCGTCCACCTTATCTACACCTGATACCGCTGGCTGAGATAATCGGGTTGGCATTGCATAAGTCCGTAACATCGAAGGCGGTAACAGAGATATGGAGCTCGCTACTTTCTGTTTTTGGTACTGAGGTTAACGTGTTGGTTGATGCACCCGTAGACAATTTCCATAAAGCTAATTTGGATGTCCGCGTAGTAGAAGCAATAGCAGCATTTAGGGGCGGTGAAATACGTGTTATACCCGGTGGCGGTGGGAAGTACGGCGTTATCGAGCTAAAAACAGAAGGTGGTGAAATGGAGGAAGAGGAAGTAGGGGGAGAGCGAGGAAGCGGACAAAAGGGGCAGCGTTCCTTGCTTGATTTTTGATTCTACAAGGTCTTTTACCAAATTTGTATGTGGCACTAAGCAGCTTCTCAATTTTGGAAGCGCGAAATAAACCGAAAAACATTCAAGTCGAAAGTATATATACAAGTTGCATAGTAATTTAGTAGGGCGAAAAATGATTGATGAAACTGGTACTTAGAATGCGGACAAAGGATATGACCGAATTAAAGTATATAAAAAGAGCAATTCTTATCGTTTCGATTATCCTACTAGTAAGCTTTTGCTTTATTGCTATTGAATCGGCAACAGCAGTAACTGTGAATGCGAGTGGAACAAATAGTCCCATTATAGTTGAATTCGCTTTTCCCGCACCGGAACTAACAAAAGCGGGCGAATATGATTCCATCACAATGGTCGGATTAGATAGTCAGGGCGATCCAGGCATGCCCATTTTGCCTTTTAAGACCGTCAAGATTTTAATCCCGCAAGGAGAAGGTGTGCAGAATATCGAGCTCGTTACTAAAAACAAAGTAGTACTGGATGGTTTCTACAATATCGAATGTGGTCAAATACCAGTGCCTATTAGCTATAACACGAGTCCTGAAGGTATTATGTTTGCGGATAATGTACCTGTTCCTGTAGAGACCATGCCTAATCAGACAGTATATGCATCCACAAATCCGTTCCCAGGAGTGTTATATTCAGAAGTATCGGCACAAGACTTAAGAGGCTACAACATATTTGTACTAAATCTTTATCCAGTCCAGTATATACCAAAACTAGGTGAAATATCGTATTTCGAGGAAATGGAGGTGATAGTATCTACAACGCCAATATCTAAACTACCTACGGCAAAAACGACATTCCGGGATTTGCCACAAGATCAAGCGCGTGTATTGGATGTAATAGATAACCCCTCGGAAATAGACACGTATAGCACAAGAATAAACACCACTCGGATACGACCTACGTCAATCGTAAATCCGGCAGACTCGTATGAATATGTTATCATAACAAATAGTGATTTAAAAGCTTCTTTTCTGCCTTTAGTGAACTGGAAAAACCAAACCGGCGTGAATACAACAATTATCACGGTAGACCAAATAACAAGCGAACCTGGTTACAGCGGAACAGACACACAAGCGGAAATAAGAAATTTCATCTTTGATGCATATACTAACTGGGAAACGGAATACGTTCTATTGGGTGGCGATGATGAGATTATCCCTTATAGAGGCGTGTATATTTACGCTTACGGTAGCTATTATGATTATGATATGCCTTGTGATATGTACTATGGTGCTCTAGATGGGAACTGGGATAATGATGGAGACGGTATTTATGGCGAAGGAAATGCATCGCTCGATCCAAATGCGGGCGGAACTGCGGGTGAAGAGGCTGACTTGTACGCAGAAGTATATGTTGGACGGGCAACAGTAGATACAGCAAGTGAAGCCACAAATTTTGTTAATAAAATTGTGGACTATGAACAACATCCAAATGCCACATATCTTAATAGAGCATTGATGGTTGGCGAATACCTGGGATGGGGGGGGATTGCAGATTATGGTGGAAACTATAAGGATGAAATTGCTGATTATATACCGCAATATACAATAACAACCTTATATAAGCGTGATAGTACGTTTAGTGATACGAATGTAATAACCCATATGAATGCGGGTACACATATAGTGAATCATATGGGTCACGCAAACCAAGACCTGGTCATGGGTTTATCTTGTTCAGAAATTGACGCTCTTACTAACACTAAATATTTTTTGGTTTATAGTCAAGGCTGTTACAGTAATGCATTTGATGAATATACCAGTGGATCGTCTGAAGCAGTTTCAGAGCATTTTATATTCAACCCGAATGGCGCATTTGCATATATAGGAAACACGAGATATGGGTGGGGTGCTTATCATTCAACAGATGGCCCATCACAAGAATTTGATAGAGGATTTTTTGATGCGTTATCTAATGAGCGGATAATGAATGTGGGTCATGCATTACAGGACTCAAAGGAAGATCTTATAGGGCAGATAGGTCCGACACATTGTATGAGGTGGTGTTATTTCACTCTTAATTTGCTGGGCGATCCGGAAACCGAAATAGTAACCAATTTCGCAAGACCCTTTGCAGACATCAAAACACCAAAAGGGAGTAGTTCTGTTGCTAATATTATCTCCATAACGGGTACAGCGAAAAAAGGTAGTGCAATTGGCTCAACATTCCAAAATTATACTATTGTATATGGTTTTGGCACAAATCCTACTTCCTGGTCGTCTGTTGGGGTTACACTAATAAATGACGGTAGTACAGAAGTAGTTAATGATACATTGGCTATTTGGGATACAAGTGCAGTAAGTGATGGGACTTACACACTCAATTTATCAGTAACTGATACCAATGGTGCGATAAGTAACGATTGGGTGGTAGTTATAGTAGATAATGTATATATTATTACGCCACAAGGTAGCGATTTTTTTAGAGGTGGCGATATTATTATCATTACTGGAACTGCTAATGGCACTAACTTCCAAAATTATACTATTGAATATGGTTTAGGAAAAAACCCTACCAGTTGGTCATCAACAGGCATTAATCTATCAAATGATGGCACTATTAGTATAACTAATGGCACTCTCGCAGAGTGGAACACAAGCTCAATAACAGCGGCAGACTATTACACAATAAAACTGAAGGTGAATAACATTGGCGGCTACAAAAGCACAGATAATGAAACAGTTGTTATAGACCCAGCATTTCAAGTGGGATGGCCTCAGTCTGTGTCACACCGATTTGTAGCAGATTCCGTGGCGGTTGGAGACATAGATGGTGATGGTGATTTAGAGATTATAGCAGGTGAAAGTAGACTTAGTTCGCCTTACGGGAGAAATGTATATGCATGGCATCATGATGGCACGAATGTAAGTGGTTGGCCACAAGTGTACGTCACATCTAAATGTATACGATCTGCGCCAGCACTGGGGGATATTGATGGAGATATGGATATTGAAATATTAGTTGGTACCGGTTGGGGCAACGTAGAAGCATGGCATCATGAGGGTTCGGAAGTAACGAATTGGCCAGTGTATGACCCTTCAGGTGATGTGAAAACAGCAATAACATTAGGTGATATAGATAATGATGGCGATATTGAGATTGTAGCGGGGTCTTGTGATTACAATATGTATGCATGGCATCACGATGGAAGTCTTTGTTCGGGTTTCCCGATAACCACCGGGAGTACTATCCTTGCATCTCCTGCATTAGGTGACATAGATAATGATGGCGACTTAGAAATTATAGTGGGTGCAACTGACCATAATGTGTATGTATGGCACCACAATGGCAGTACTGTAACTGGTTGGCCTAAAACAACAGGTGCATGGGTCTGGTCATCGCCAGCGTTAGGCGATATTGACGGCGATGGCGACATAGAAATTGTTGTTGGTTCTGATAAAATATATGCATGGCATCACAATGGCAGTAATGTAACGGGCTGGCCTAAAGTCTATCATACTGCGGATTCGTCACCTGCATTAGGCGATATTGATGGAGATGGCGATATAGAAATTGTTATTGCTGATAGGAGTCATGTACATGCATTCCATAATAATGGAAGTAATGTGACTGGTTGGCCGAAAACCGCTTATGGGGTGGGTGATGCATCGCCCATATTAGGAGACATTGATGGAGATGGTGACATAGAAATATTGGTGGCCACCGATATTTATTCTGATAAGTTTTACGCTTGGCACCACGACGGAAGCAATGTAAGTGGCTGGCCTAAAATAATACCAACTTATTCTCCTGTAGGCTGGCATACTGGTAAGCATCCCTCGCCAGTATTAGCTGATATTGATACAGATGGCGATATTGAAGTAATACTCGGCGATGAAGGCGAATTACTTGTGTGGGATCTTAACGGAACTTATAACCAATCAAATATGGAATGGCCAATGTTCCAATACGATGTGTGGCATACCGGGTTATACGGTCTTGTTCCCGTAGCCACACCGCCAAAAATCACTGCCTTCGCGCCCCAGTCGCCTGTTAACGATACCATATGCAACTGGAGGATATTTAACGTTACGGTAAATCAGACGGTAAGCGTGAGCTGGTTTTTAGATGATTTGCATCAACAAACGAACGAAAGTGTACGGGAAGCAAGTTTCAAGCTGCATGCAGTAGTACCCGGCGAACATAACGTCACTGCAGAAGCATCAAATGTAAATGGCGTGGATACGCAGAGTTGGGTTTGGAATGTGACGGAACTGTCAACATGTGAAGGCACAAATACCAGTTGTGGCATTTACCCCAATTGCGAAAACTGTAAGGAATATGATGGCTGCTATGTTTATGGTAATGGCTGTGAAGAAAGAGACTATTACTGCGAGAGCAACGAAGTGGGTTGTAACTATAGTTACTCAAATAGGCATACCGATTATCACGATGATTTTGTTAATTATTGCAAGGGCGACGAGGTCTGGAAACGCAGGCTTTTACATAATTTCTCATGCTATAACTGTTCTTGCATAGATCATACGAGCTGGGTAGATGACCAATTGGTGGATAACTGTAATGATCATGATGGCTGGTACTGCAAAGGGGATCTAAGAGCGGATATAAGAGAATATCGGGATTATAAATGCTCTAATGGTAGTTGCACATATACAATTATATCCTCTGAGAACTGTAGCGAGCTCAATGGCTGTTATGCATACGGAAATGGCTGTGAAGATAGGGATTACTATTGCTCTGGCGGCGCTTGTGAGTATATGTACTCAAATAGGCAGACAGATTATCACGATGCTTTTGTTAATTATTGCAAGGGCGACGAGGTGTGGAAACGCAGGCTTTTACATAATTTCTCCTGCAATAACGGCTCTTGTACAGATCATACGAGCTGGGTAGATGACCAACTGGTGGAGAATTGTAGTACTCAATGCACAGCGAATAACACTCTTAAGACCTGTAATGATGGTAATTGTACAGATACTGGAATCTGCAATACAACCATCTGTGGTGCAGATGCCACCTGCGAGGGTAAGATGCCAGGGGAAGCATGTGGTGATGGTAAAATATGCAATTCTACTTGTAACTGTGTGCTTGCACCACCAATAATCTTTTCCTATGCACCGGAATCACCCGTTAACGATTCCGAAGGTGCAATAAGGACATTTAACGTCACTATCAATCAAACAGTAAATGTCAGTTGGCGGATAAATGGCACGGTGGTTCAGATTGATGAGCGTGTAACAGAAGCAGCCTATACAAATACAAGCGCAGTTGTTGGTACCTGGAACGTTTCTGTGATTGTAAATAATGTTAATGGGACCGACATGCAGACGTGGGTGTGGACAGTAGAACCATCGCCCTGTTTCATAGCAACAGCAGCCTATGGCACGCCGTTGCACGAAGACATAGACGTGTTACGTGATTTCCGGGATGAATACCTGATGACGAATATACCAGGGCGAGCATTTGTCAAGATTTATTATTCCTCGAGTCCGCCACTTGCGGACGCGATAAGGGCGAATGAATGCTTGGGTACTGCGGTAAGGTCTGGTTTTGTTAAACCGGTAGTGCATATTTCGCGTATGTTTGTTTTGTGAGCTGAGTATGGACACAGTTTATCGCGCGGCTCGACTGCGCCGCGCTTGAAACTAAAAAATAGAATGATAAAGCAGATAGAGGTAAGAAGAAGTAAAATGATGAAAGGGCCACATAGAATGCAGACAGCAGATATGACCGAAGAAAAATACATAAAAGAAGTATTTATGATCGTTTTGATTGTATTATTAGTAAGCTTTTGCTTAAATGGTATTGAATCTGCAACAGCATTAACTGTGAATGAGAGTGGAACAAGTAGTCCCATTATTGTTGATTTCGCTTTTCCCGCACCAGAATTAACAAAAGTGGGCGATTATGATTCCATCACAATGGTCGGATTATATAGCCATGGTGATCCAGGCATGCCCATTTTACCTTTTAAAACAGTTAAGAGTTTAATTCCGCAAGACGACAAAGTATTTAAATACGCATGGACAAGGCTATTACAAGTGATGGAAATGGGCAAGTTGAGATTAATAGTTGAGATGTCAATCTCTTATCCGAACACGCATGATTCTCGATCTTATGTCTATTGTCATCCATAGACTGCTGTATCCTACCCATTTTATGGATCAGCTCATCTATGAGCATGTCCTTAAGACGCACGATAAAGTCAACGTGTTAGGATTGCAAATACCAGATACTTTCATCATCATGTGCTAATTCTTTTGAACCTTAGTAAGAAATCAATCCCTTCTTCGACTCTCGTTTGTATATTATCACCAACGCGATCATACCCAAGATGCTTAGCAACCTGTTTAATTAGCTCTTCCCTTGAAACGTAAAAATCTCTTTTCACGACCAAAAAAGCCGCTCTCGCTATTTCTTCTACACATACATAATCAATGGGCCGGAAAAAATCGTCCTTGTTACATCTCCGGAGAGGAGGGATCTTCATTTCCGCCGGCCAGAGAAAATCATCTTTGCGCTTAACGGATTCGCTACCACTAACAGCGTTCTTCACTATTCCAATTGCCCTTTTCCCTACCCTTTTCATACCCCAAAACTCAGCCACCCTTCGTGCTGTTTCCTGTATGTGTATAGGACCTTCATGTTTTACTATTCTTAAAACTACATCTCCAACCTCAGGATATCTGCCCCATATAGTTGCTCTGGACGGCCCATAGGGATCACGGGCGTTTTTGAATACGGGACCACACCTTCTGGCAAGTCAGAGATACTTTTCATTGGTTCCGAATATTCTTGTGTATTCCTATTAGTGTATATGGAATCACTGCTATTCGAGTTAAAATCTTCGCTCAGACTATCTTCATCTTCTGATTTGGACTGTTCAAGTTCCACAGGCCGCATTTCCTCTTTAGCTTTTGCAACAGCATTTAGAATACGTTCAACCGCCCGTTTTGGATTACGGTTCCAATCCGTAGACCAAATACGATGAATTCGCCAGCCTAATCTTTCAAGCACTTCCTGACGAAGGCGATCCCGGTCCCTGGTTGTTTTTGATGGATTGATCTTCATATGCCCGCTCAATTAATTAACCCTATTTAAAAGGGGAAGCACCATTTCCTGCGTATATCTCGGCCTGAAGCGATTCTTGGTAGATTCTTAAAATGGGCGGATTTGTATGAGAAGAAGTGAATACTGCAAGCGAAAATATATCCGTACTCAACACCAGAAGCAAACATTAGGTGTACTAATAACTCCTGTATCTTCAAGAGTGACATCACAACAGAGGTTTCTCCAACCAACTATCTCACTTACGTAAAAAGCATTATCAAAAGTTATTGTTGTTGTTTCTCCAAGATTAAATGGTACATCCATGCTAAATGGCACATTCATGCTTATTTGACCAGTGCCCGAATAACCTTTAATTGTTACACTTTTCCCTTTCAGCGCATCAAAATTACAAATCAAATTACTAGTTTCGGGGTTAAATAAATAATTGTCATCAACAACAGCGGCAATCCAAGGAAACCTCCTAGTACCAGTTTCTTCTTCAACTGTGCCACTAATTGTTATGAGTTCTTTATCGGTTTGAAAAGGATAACTAGGATTAACATGACAATTTACGTACTTTGTCCCTTGGTATGTCATATTAGCGGGTATTATCGATTGTTCTTCTTGTCTAATTATCCCTTGACACAAAGTCAAACAATGTATCCAACCGCCATCCGTATCCCAGGTACTTGAATCCTGAGTTACTGAGATCGTTCTGTAAGGGCTTGTAGAATTACCTATATATATGTGGAATGGTTTGGATTGTCGAGCAATGTCATTAGTGTCACTTAATTGATCTCTATCAGCCCCAGGTACAAATCGCTTTAACCTGTAATCGCGACCCGGCGTGAAGCATTCATACGTGCTGTAATTTAATTGCAGAGTTATTTTAGCTATTTTAATGTAGTTACCCTCATCATTTATGTCTGCGTTATATCCCTTCATCTTTTCGACTATGAACGTTTCTTTAAGATCCCTATATCCACCTGAAGAATTATCGCAATCGTAATTAACTTGATGAACTGTTTCCCCATCCATATAAGTAACAGCGTCATTGAGCCATATTATTGTACGATACTCACGTGATGGATTAATGTGAAAATCATATGAATGATTCGTATAATCTTTAATATAAACACAAGGCCATTTATCCCTTGTATCCACTAATGCACTGACTTCTATCTGGTCACCAGAGCATCGGTTGCCATAAACGAGGATACTATAATTATTTTGCGCATAGTCTATAAGTATTTGATTTAGATCGTCATTCAAGCCGACTAGTTCAAAACGAGTTCCCTGAATGGCATCAATAACACAAATCTCTTCCACACTGTCTATCGCAGGATGTTGCACTTCACCAAAAATTTGAAAATAACAAGGTTCGGAATTTCCAAATTCAATTAAGAGCAAATTAGGCTCTGAAAGTTCCAATTTATTGATATTTAATGGATATGTATTTTGTTCTGGAAATATTTTCCATTCAACTTCTCCGGAAGCTTCCCAATCGATATTCACTGGCTCAGAAAAGTATATTTCATCTTTTGAATTCATCTTCTCTAGAGCCACAAAATAAGGCCCTTGCGTATCCTCCCACACATGAACCCGACACGAATTGTTTTCTATCTCGCAAAAAAGCGGATAAAACGATTTAATATCTTCTCCACCTTTATGCAACTCAACACCTTTATCATAATGGTGAATCCAAAAGTTTTTTGTTGCTTTATATTTATGTTCTAAAATGCTTGAAAAGTTTGGATTATATAAGCCATAACCTAGAGGGATACAGCAAACGGAACAGTTTTTTTCAGTAAGTATCTCATAATACAAATCCCCTTCGAGGTTATATCGTGCTAGGATTTCTTCATCAGAATAAGATTCGAGCTCTTCTTGTGTTGGATTCAACTTTAATTCAATATAATCAGGAACGCCGCAAAGATTTTTTATATCTAAATAGCTCGATTTAATGGTATTGAAAATCTCTTCTGCTTCTGCCATATTTCCTTTACCATATGCAGGGATACTCACTAGGGATAATTGCCAGTCGCCTTCTGGTAAATTCAATCCGGAAAAATCAATCTCAAAATCTGCTGATGGTGGTGGCAATGCCGCCGCAACATTTCCTGTTGCTGAAATCGACAAAATTGCTATCACAGACATCGATACTATTCCGACAGTTGATATTTTTTTCATGTTATACCCCCCTTCTTAGGCACATGATCCAACTTAAAAATTGAGAGTATAAAAACTTTTCTATTTCTTTCCACACAAAAAAGCGAAAGCTTCATATAGTGATACTATGTAGTAACATTAAGCTTAAGTAAATCTTTGTAGAGGGGTGTAGAAATTTTAAAAGATGATGAAGAAGAAAACGACAATATGGAAATTATTAGCGATCTTAATGGTTTTTGTGCTGGTGGGAAATTGCACGGCGATGTCTTCCGCGGAATCAGACGAGCTAAATGCAACGAATATCGATAGCGCTTCTTCTGCCGAAGATACCAAAAACCCTAAACTCGCCTTCTCTTCCTACTACCAGCCAGTGAACATCTCCGTAAACCTTACCGTGTCGCCTTACCCTTTACCTTTGAACTTTAGCAATATTACAAACATGGCAAATTTAATTGCTAACTTTGAGTTAAATGAAAGAGAAAGAGAACTATTGGGCAACAACGGATTTGTAATAATAGACTATGGGGCTGTGGATGACATTGTGGCACCTTATAAACATATAAAAGCGAAGAACATACCTATATTTGTTACCTCAGATACTTTACTTCATCTTTACCATATCCAATTCGACGAGATTCTGAAAGGAGTCGAGGAGCGAGAATTCTTTGACGAACTCGTTGATTTGAGCAATGCGTTGCTCGTGCAGTCTGTTCAAGATTATGAAAGTTTTACAGATCCGGAACTGAAAGAAGCAGCGAGAAGAAACGTCGCCTACTTCGCGGTTGCTTTGGAACTTTTACAGACTCCAACAGAGGGATACGATGAAGAAAAGCTTAAGGAAGAGATCGAAGACTGGAACACAGAATATTGGTGGGATAAAAAGGCATTCATACCTATTAGAAAAGTGGAATTCGAGATTCCTGATCATGTAAAGGAAGCAGTTGACAATGAGATAATTAATATAGAAAAACATGAGGGGTTCCACCCAAGTGCTATCTTCAATTCTAATCCAAATTGCTTCTGCGATGAGCCATGCTGCTATTGCGAGGATTACTCGCAATACGTGCCGCGGGGACATTACACACAAAGCGAAAAGCTGAAAAGATATTTTAAGGCGATGATGTGGTATGGACGTATGGCTTTCATGTTGAAGGGTTGTAACGACGATGACGCATTGATAAGCGAGCAAGATGCGAACTTATCAACAATTCAAGCGGCATTAATCTCTTCTGAACTGCCAGATGTGACGGTTAATAATAAAACAGCACAGGTCATATGGAGCAGGATTTATTCGGTAACCGCCTTCTTCGTTGGAACAGCAGATGATTTAACGCCTTTTGAATATCGCGATGCACTAAAAAGCGTTTTTGGCACTGAGTTCAATGCCAGTGAACTGAGCGATGAAAACAAATTGTTAGCGTTGAAGGTAGAACTTGCAAAGATGAGAAGTCCCGAGATATACGGTGGAAGCGGAGTTTGTGCCGTTTACCCACCGATAACCGAAGAGAAGTTGTACGAATGCTTGGATAAGACGAAAGGGCTGCGCTTTATGGGTCAAAAGTTCATTCCCGATTCATATATGTTCCAGCAGTTGGTCTCTCCTGCGGTAGGTATGTATGCCGGCAACGACACACCATTTACGATGTGTATCACGGATTTAGGACCCGCGCGATGTTTCCCACGTGGTTTAGATGTTATGGCCGTGCTCGGTTCTGAAAGGGCAGAGGCTATTTTAATAGAAGTAGGCGATACCGAATATGAAGGTCTAAACGCGAGCTATGACAAGCAGTTAAAGAAGCTCAAAAATCAATTTGCCGGTTTTAATAGCTCTGACTGGAATAGGAACTTGTATTGGAGTTGGCTATATGCGTTAAAGCCGTTGTTAAAGGGGTTTGGTGATGGACACCAAACGTTCATGCAGACAAAAGCATGGCAAGAGAAGGAATTGCAGACCTCTCTCGCGTCGTGGACCGAATTACGGCACGATACCATACTTTACGCTAAGCAGAGTTATACTCCCGATATTTGTACCGCACCAGGGCCATGGCAACCAAAACCAGAACCAAAGCCTGTGGGCTATGTGGAGCCAGTTCCGGAATTCTATGCTCGCTTATTAGCATTAACGGAAATGACGGAAAATGGATTGATTGACCTCGACGTCTTGAGTGAGACAGAAAAAGCGCGACTGCATAGTTTAGAATGCATTCTTGAACGTTTAATCGCGATATCGAAAGCGGAACTGGAGAACGAGGAGTTGACGGAGGACGATTACGAGTTCATAAGGGACTTTGGCAATAAGTTGGATTCTGTCGTCACAGGTGTGAATGATGAGGGTAAGGAGACGACGATCGTTGCAGATGTGCATACAGATTACAATACAAAAAAAGTCTTGGAAGAGGGTGTGGGATACGTAGACCTGATTTTAGTTGCTTATATTGTTCCCGACGGCCGGATAATTGCGGGTGCAGGTCCTGTGTTCAGTTGTTACGAGTTCAAACATCCAATGGATGATCGGTTAACGGACGAGATGTGGAAGGAGATGTTAGAGACTGATCCACCGGACAGACCGGAATGGGTTTTAAAAGGAATTGCATGATTGACTTTGCCTGTACTATCCCGGTAGTTCTCCCGTTCATAATCCTAACTCACAGCGTGCTTTCGCCCAACGCTCTTCAAATGCCTCCTGGTCCGTGCTTGAAAAGTCCTGCACTTTGTCTTTATGCTCTAACGACAATAGCTTGGCGAGCGCAAAGAAAAAGCCGCCATAAATGTCGTGCTCCCATTCGGAACACATATTCCGGCATTCGATAAGGTCACCAACTAAATCGTCAATCTCTTCGGCAGACATTCTTAACGCATCAAAGACGCGAAACACACAATAATCGCGGCAGTCTGCTAACAGCGACATCGACTCGCGCACATATAACCCGGGTTTGCTACGTTCGTCCCTGTTCTGTTTTTCTAACTCGATTATACGTTCACAAACGTCAATTAGGCTTATTTTTTCCATTTATTTCTCTCGTTTTTTTGTTGTATATATAAAGTAAGTCAGGGATTTCCACGATGGAATTTATGTTACATCCTTATTTAAAACCAACCTCAATTCTTCTATTTCCCTGCCATGATATACATACATTCCTCCCCGTTTCGTCAAGTTCATTCATCAGTATGTGATATACATTTTGTCACTAATAAAGCTATCCCACAAAATTGGTTGGATGATACGGATAGAACGTAGCGGTTTTTGTGAGAAAAGGGGGATACTCTATGATGTTGGGTTAAAATATAAGCGATTAGTGCCATAAAATTAGTTACTATAACTTTTGTTATGGATAGAGGAATATGTAAACGTATGCGATTTAGGTTGTTTTTTGTGAAGGTTTGGGAAATATATAATCGCGTGGAAATCCCAGTAAGTATAACTTCTAACTATTTAGTTTAGTTTAGGACGCAGATATACACGAATTTTAAAACAAAAAAAATAGGGGGAGGGTAGTTGTTTAAGTAAAACACCCTGTCAGCTATTTTTTTTATCTATTGCTTATCTTGTTGCTTCCTCGATGTCTTCTCTTGTTACTGTCTTTCTTTTAGCGTGCCTTGCAAGGTTTACGGCTTTCCCCGCAATTTTTTCGGCTTCTTCCTCTAACAGCCTTATTAATTCCTGGCTCGCATCATCACTTACTCTCTCTGCTCCAGCGTTCCGAATTATCCGGGCTACCGGTGCTATTGGTAGTTCACTCATTTTTATCATTGTTATTAGGCGTTGAGAAGTATATAAGCTTTTATTTCGAATCTTATTAGAACTTGAAACAACCGACTGAAGGAATAAATGGGGACTCTCTCCTCTAAACGCATCGTGAATAGCATCGAGGACATGACGCCCGTTCTTCCGCACTGTCGAGATAGACCCACGAATACTACAGAACACAATTTGTTCTCCACCTGCAAACCCGTTTCATCGAAGTTGACTACATCAGCGTTTATCAACTGCTCCTTAATCGCCTTAAGCTGCTGTGGTCAAAAGCCATGGTGGTGAGCGTTAAGGACGCCTGGTTCTGAGATGAGAATGGGCGAGTAATCGCCCTATTCTTAATCTGCGAAATCACTATATCCTAAAGTTTTACCGCAGAGTGCGCGGAGAACGCAGAGGCATCAGAAAACCCAAGCGTGGATTGGAACGCTCTTGTCTTAAACTCTGCGATCTCCGCGGTGATAACTCACGCAGTTTTTTTTTGACGCCAATGCAAACCTCAGAAGCACGCCATATCGATTCTATATAGCCCATATCCGAATCACCCAATAACCCCTGGATGTCAATATCGCTTCTATCGCCTACTTCGCCCACCACAGTAAACTCAAGCCGTGCTAATTCCGCAGACCCGTCAATTGTCGAACCCGAGAAGCTTGCAAAAGCAAAAACGTTCACTGTCCCGGCAGTACTTGTGTCTTGCCGCCATAAAGACCAACTTGAAGCAATATCTGACCCGTGATCTACGTTTTTTAGCCTTATAACAGACGGGTCGTAGCTCAGATTGAACATAACCATCGTGAGGTCGCTAACATTATCTATATTTACCGTAGCATTGAAGTTCGCTACGACTTCCAATGGGTTTTCTACAGAAACAGTAACCGGATGATCCACGAAGGATTCATTTGCGGGAGATATAACATCAAATTGCGGAGACTGTGCAATAAGATACAACGCTGCTGGTAGGTTCTCTTCGCACGTAGGTATTATCTGGTCTGCAGGCAGTTCAAACGGTTTACCTCCGAGATCATACAAAGTTTTTGGCCTTAACTCAACGGTAAAAGCAGCAATATTATACACGCCATAAAGCCAATCATCAGAATCGCCACTTGCTCTGTAAAGATCCGATGCCTGTTTAGGTGTGTAGTTCATTCCGTGTACATCTCTAATTGCATTAGCCATATCCTCCGCCATTTTACTCAGTTGCGCTTTATGCGGTGCTGCATCCCTTGTATAACCCCAGGGATAGAGAACTAACTGAGAATAGCTATGATAACTTATAGAAGCGTAGAACTCATGTGTTGCTACGAAGTCACGTATCGCTTGCGTTTCCGGCTCAGAAAAAGGTGCTACGCCTCTGTAAATAATGCTTTTGGGATCGCCACTTGAACCAGCACGACCCCAGTTATAACCGAAATTTCTATTCGGATCAACGCCGAAAGTACCATCACCATTGTCTCTTCTATTCTTTCGCCAGTTGCGATCATATGTGCGGCTATATTCTAGGCCGTCGGGATTGACCAAAGGCACAATCCATATCTCTCGGCTGTCTACCAACTGCTTTACCTTTTGATCTGTACCATAAAGATCCAGAAGATACATAGCAAGATAAAACGGTACTTCAACGGAAATCCATTCGCGTGCATGGAGCCCGCCCATGAACAGTATATCAGGTTCATCATCTTCTTCGTTTGTTACATTGTCACTGATTTTTATTGCCCAAAGATCTCTATCAGCAATTCCTACTGTCTTTTCCCAGCTATCGCCTATATCATACACCCGTGAGATATTCGGATAATGATCTACAAGAGTTTTGAGGGCCGTCTTCAAACTACTGTAAGAATGGTATGCTGTCTGAGAGGATATAGGAACAGCACCCAGCGCAAAAAATTTTTCGCGTAATAGCTCTACTCTATAACATTTCCCTTTCAGGTCTAGTATCTGCCAATCATATACCCGCGCTATTACTTGCCCTTGATCTACTTCCCATATATCTAATCCCAAATCAGATAAGCTATCCACATCATCCTGGTTTTCGATATAAACAGTGACCAATTTTTTGGCGTTCAGATCATCAGTTGCGATTGCACTGGCTATGAATATCGCGTTTACTAGTAGCAATCCGAATAAAATAGCCGTTATTTTCTTCATCGCTCTAATCTCTCTTCTGCCGAATTCGTTCTATACTATCTATTATCTGATACAATTTAAAGATGATAAAGCTGTATCTCGTTGTAGATAAAGTATATTTTTTGCCACCGAGTACACCGAGAGCACCGAGTATTTTCCCTCTGCTCAGTGTGCTCTGTGGCCTCTGTGGCTATCCTTTTTGAGAAAAACGTTTGTCCATCTTACCCTAGACGACTTCGTTTTAATCAACCAACGACTCAAAGAGAAGCTTTTAGAACCTGACATTACGAGTTTTAGAGGTGTTGCAGATAGTCTGGATGAACATGGTAGAATACGAAAAACCACTCTTGATTTTGGGGGCGAAAGTCATGATAAAATTTCTAACTTCCCCTTCTCGCTATTCGAATCTTTTCCGCTCTTTCTCCGCCGCTTCCCTTTGGATTCCAAACTCCACTATTCTCCTCTGCGCGAAGAGACCTTCGGGAAATATCTCTGGCCTTACCTGAACCTGGAACATAGAGTTAGTAGATTTTCGGAATTTTGCCTTAGATTTTCAACACTCGACCCTTCTGGCAATTCAAGCACGAATTCGCCATCTTTTGACTCAAAGACATAATTAAAAGTCTGCGGAGACCCCTCAGAAGGAAGCATACGGATTATCCTAATTTTGGCATTCCTTTTAACTCGTTCATCCCGGAGCCTTTTATTTTTACTTTCAGGTCAGTGCGGTGAAATGTTTTTGTTTTCTTTGCAGTTATCAGATGTGACTTTTGCTCTGTTGCTTATGTCAAAATTGCTCACAGCAAAAAAACGAAAAATATTTATGTTCTTTTAAAGAAATAAAAAGTGATAGAATACAATACAATACAATGAAAAAAGAAATTCCGGCAGGCTTAATAGCCATTGTGGCAATTGCAGCAATTGCGATATTTGTAGTCAATCCTTCTATGTCAACATCATTTGAAATTGACGGTAAACTGACTTCGGATGAGCTGGAACTGTTATTTCCAGGTTCTGGCGATGATGAGTACCAAGAGTATAAATACGATTCGGAGAAAAATAAGAAATGCAGGATTTCTGCATCAGCCGGGGGTGCTGAAGTTTACGAAGCTGGTTTGTTGCCGGAATTTCTTGAAAAATGGATTGACAAGCTTTTTGAATTTCTTAGTGGGACCGATCCAAAGGAGTTGGGTGAAGATCTTTATGAAAAGGTAGATGAAGAATATCCCCACTACGATGAAGCAGGCGAGCCCGGTCCACCGCCTGTAGTAGGGGAAGTTATGGGTGAATATGCGGGCCCTAAGAAATTAATAATTGATGGTGAACTGAGTGAGGACGAAGAAAATATGCTGGATGCAATGGGAGTTGGGGTGGTGGAATTTGATTCTGGGGGTCACAGATATTATACCGCAGGCGGGGGCTGTGCAGCAGGTGTAAATCGTTCTATAATAGCATTTCTTGGAGATGATATGTATTTTAATGAAAAATGAACTCCTGAAGTCATACGTCAAACAAAATCCAATAAATTAGGAGAGATTATATTTACACGTCAGGGATGCGATTATCCGAGGATTGGTTGTAGTTTCGATAATAGACAAGCTTATTTGATAGAGACAGAGGAAGAGTTGTTTAAGGGTGCGGCACATATTGATTCATCTCGTAAATTCGAAATTGATGGTGAAATGACAGGTGATGGGAATGAAATAGAATGTGTTGTTAAAGGTATTTTCCCGGTCATTGAGAAATATAGTGGGAAAAATGTTAAAATCCAAACTTTTGGAGGAGATAGGAAATTAAAGCTTTCTGATATTCCGAGAATAAAAGGTGTTTCGATTAGAACTTAATAACATCCTGTGATTATCTCTACTTCGTAGAGACTTCCGGTTTTAGTTATTTCTTTCAAATACAAATCCATCTTGCAATCTGGCGAGCTTGAACCTACTGAATGACCTCCCTCATCAAAACATACTTCTTGATTTGTGGCTAACTCTATTTGGGGAACATCCGTCATGGTCAAAAGCGACACCTGAAACATTAATACGCATAAATCATGGCAAATTCTGGCTCTGCCACTTCCGGCTTCAGACTACAGACTAAATACTCTGACAGCCATATTCTGCTCGTTTTTCAGGCAATATGTCCCGGTGGATACGAGCACCCTGTTTTTCACTCATTTCATCGCCTCTTGCAGTACGCATCTTTGTGACGCATGTATGGCACACAAACTCTGTTGTGGGTCACGAAAGCCAAAATATGACCTACAACAACATTTATGTGTCATGTGTGACTCACTACCTCCACCACTTCAGAGATCGCAATCAACTGCGGGAAAACGTAGACTGCAGGCCGTCGTCCTATCCTCTCGCGCATAACCTCCAGTACTCCTGCGTTCTTGAGTCCGCTCAATATCCTTTTAGCGCTCTCCTTAGGGATTTTTGAAGACCTGATGAAATCAAGAGATTGAAAGATTGGGCGAGAAAAGATGGCATCGATTGCCTGAATAGCGTATTTTGAGTGTGTAATCTCAGGCACCTTCTGTTTCATATCATCGTACAACATCAGGATATGTTGCACTTTCTGACCGTTCTCCTCTGCTTGTTCCACAACAGCACGTAGGAAAAATGAGATCCAATCATTCCAGTCCCCACTGCGTGAAATTGCAAGCAGGCGTTCATAATATTCATCCCGGTTCTGCTCAAGATAAGCACTGATGTAGAACATGGGACTGCCCAGCAGTTTCTTACTGTACAGGATCAGAGGAACAAGCATACGTCCAATGCGACCGTTTCCGTCGCTAAATGGGTGGATCAGTTCAAACTGCGCCTTGAGAATTGCCAGTTGGACTAGAGTGTCCTTCTCTTCGCTGTGCAGGTATATCTCCCAGTTCGAAAGCGCATCCATAACCATTAGAGGGGATGGTGGGACAAATGTCGCCGCCTCAATCGGGGTACTCGCGGGCGCGATGTAATTCTGGGTGCGGCGAATCTCGCCCGGTGCCCTGTCCCTACCTCGGGTGCTTGTAAGCAGGATGCGGTGAATGTCACGAATCATATTGGTGCACAGGGGACGTTTTTGCAGATAATCAACCGCCGTGTTCATTGCTGTGCGGTAATTTATGATCTCCTGAATGTCTGCATGTTTTTCAGGTGTCAGAGAGATCTTTGAATCAGCTTCATACTGCAGCACATCCTCAAGAGATGCCTGCGTTCCTTCGATGCGGGAGGAGAGTACTGCTTCTCGGGTCGTCATCGGAGAAAGCAAGATGCGAGGATTGACCATACCACGAAGGATACCGTCATACCGCGCAAGGGCGGCGTTTGCCTTACCGATGTGCGGGATGTGAGCTATCCAGTCGATGGTTTCCAGCGGTAACGTGTCAGGAATGTAGGGTTCCATCACACCACCTCCAGAAGCTAACCTTTTCATTGAAAGTAGTCATATTCAACACCTGTTACCCTATGAGGATCCAAACGCATCGAAACCTGATGTGACCACGGGTTTGTTTGTTATCATATCCTCACCCTTTTACATTTAGTTTATCCTTTTTCGTATTTATGTCTTTTCTTCTTGACATGACCCATACCCTTTTCGGTCAACAGATACATCTTCATACCCGTATCACCTCCACCAGGCACGAGCACACCGCAGGATTTACAGTTGGCACAGCCACCACACCCGTTACCCGAACGGATTTCGCTAAGGTAACCAGCACGAACCAGGAACTCTATTCTCGCCACGAGTAAAGATTTACTCATACCTAACACCTTAGCAAGCTCGTCTAACGTGCCTCCTTTCTCTATCAGACGTAGAATTTCATCGGTTGTTGACATTTTATCCTTTCTCTGTTACTCTTTCGGCCATTTCATTTGGTATTTCATCATTATCTCGCCATAGCATTGAAAATGCTAATTGTAGTGCTCTGAAAGAACTCGAGACGCATATGCACGGTTTCCCGTCTATCCGTTCGTTCTTCACCATGTTGTTCCGCGTGCAATTCATCTATCTCTTCCATCGTTATTTTATGCTGACTCCCTCTTGCCGCTATTGTAATCAGTTCTATCGTCCCGTGAAGCGGTGTTTTATTTCTTTGCATTTTTTTACATCGTCTGAAATACTATAACATCTCTAATTTTCGATAAGTTAAATGATGTTGTTAGGGCTGCTAGTCTCAACATCCAACAAGTTGACGTCATGAAAACTCGAAAAGCTTTTATATATCAATTGCTTTCGTGTTTAAGTACAGGCCCCGTAATTAAGTATAGTGGGGCGATTGAATACCTCCAAGTAGTAAATACCGCAAAAATCGGAGAACTACCTCATGTGTGAAGAAGGGATAAAGAAAGTAACATCCTCCGTCTTTAAGTATATCCTTCCTGATACATGGAGCGAGGAAAGAAAAGAGAATGATCCCATTACTGCTGAAAGGGTCGTAGATGCCATCAAAGATGGTAAGGATGTAGAAATAATTAATGCGGTGATTGAGGGTCCTCTCATACTTAAATCCATAAATGCCGAAGGCGTGGTTACCATTCAGCGCACAAAGATAAGAGGTCCTATTGATTGGTCGTATGTGACTTTCAAACGAGTCCTGAACCTTGAGAACTCGATATTTGAACCAGATGTCACCGTTACTACAGTCACGGTAGAGAAGGATCTATTTTTGGATGGGGCAACTTTTTGTGAAAAAGCAAAATTTTCTGATATCACTGTTATGGGTGTTTTTTACAGTCGGTCTACAACATTCAAGAAAGAGGTTACATTTGAAGATGGAATCTTCAAAAAAAAAGATTGAGTTTGGTAAAAGCATTTTTGGGAGTGAGACAGACTTTGAAAGCGCACGAATCGGTAGTAATGCTGAGTTCACGGGAGCCACGTTTAAGCAACTAGCTAGCTTCAGCGGAGCCCAGATCAATGGGGCTGCTGAGTTCAATGGAGCCACGTTTAAGAAACAAGCTATCTTCAGCAGTGCCCAGATCAAGGGCTCAGCTTTTTTAAATACCGCGTATTTGTTTAGCTGGGACAGCGTTCCCGGCGACGATGACAAGAAACTCAAGAAGTTCCTCAGGGATGATTTCGATATTGGCTGGGCGGAAAATTCAGAAATCCTCAAATCTGATGACGGCAAAACCATCAGCATCTTTAAGGATGAATACTCAGCCGAAATAATAATTGATGAGAAGAAAGAAAAAGCAACCCTAAAAATCACTGATGGCAGAATCCACGAGCTAAAAGTTAAAAAGGAGAACGGCAAGCTAAACATATACAATCCTGCTACTTTTGGGGGTGATGCCAATTTTGGAAGTGCACGAATCGGTAGTACTGCTGAGTTCACTGAAGCAGTGTTTAAGAAAGAGGCTAACTTCAACGGAGCCCAGATCGAGGAGTCTGCTTTCTTTAAATCAGCTACTTTTGAGGGAAAGGCCGACTTTATAAGTGCTCGAATCGGTGGTACTGCTGATTTCACTGGAGCCGAGTTTAAGCAACAGGCTATTTTCAGCCGAGCCCAGATCGAGGAATCTGCTTTTTTTAATCCGGCTACTTTTAAGGGTGAGGCTAACTTTGGAAGTGCACGAATCGGTAGTAATGCTGAGTTCACTGAAGCAGTGTTTAAGAAAAAGGCTAGCTTCAACAGAGCCCAGATCGAGGAGTCTGCTTTCTTTAACCTTGCTACTTTTGAGGGAAATGCCGACTTTATAAGTGCTCGAATCGGTAGTACTGCTGATTTCACTGGAGCCGAGTTTATGAAACAGGCTATTTTCAACGGAGCCCAGATCGAGGAGTCTGCTTTCTTTAATCCGGCTACTTTTGAGGGTGATGCGGACTTTATAAGTGCTCGAATCGGTAGTACTGCTGAGTTCACTGGAGCCACGTTTAAGCAACAGGCTAGCTTCAGCAGTGCCCAGATCGAGGAGTCTGCTTTCTTTAATCCGGCTACTTTTAAGGGTGAGGCTAACTTTGGAAGTGCACGAATCGGTAGTAATGCTGTGTTCACGGGAGCAGTGTTTAAGGGACGGGCTAGCTTCAACAGCGTAGAACGTCTTTTTAAACGCTTTCCACTTCTCTTCACTAGAGCTAAGCCTAAAGGACGGGCTAGCTTCAACGGGGCCCAGATCGAGGGGGATGCTCTCTTTAAATCAACTATTTTTGATGAGGTCGACTTTGGAAGCGCACGCATCGGTAGTAATGCTGAGTTCCAGGGAGCAGAGTTTAAGCAGCAGGTTTACTTCAACAGTGCCCAGATCGAGAGAGAAAGCCATTTTGAGGGAACGATATTTGACAATGACGTCAGCTTTCAAGACTCCACTCTTAAGACAGTCTTTTGGGGAGAACCAAATGTCCAATTCAGTAAAAATATTGACTTACGAGGATGTATCTACGATCGCTTTCAACCCATCTCCTTCTGGAAACAACTGATGGAACATCTCGGACCATACGATCAGCAACCCTTTACTCAGCTTGAAGAGACCTTCCGCAGGGCTGGAAAGGTCAGACTTGCAAATGATGTGTATTATATGCGGAAGTGTCGAGAGTATACCGAAAATATCGCAATACGAATGTATTTGTTTAGCTGGGACTGCGTTCCCGGAGACGATGATGAAAAGCTCAGAAAGTTCCTCAAGGATGATCTCGATATTGGATGGACGGAAAATGCAGAAATCCGTAAATCCAATGATGGTAAGACCCTCAGCATTTCTAAGGATGAAAAACGATCTGAAATAATACTAGATGCGATAAAGAAAAAAGCAACCCTAAAAATCAGTGATGGCAGAACATTCTATCTAAACGTCAAGAAGAAGCAGGGCAAGCTAAACATATACCGAACTTGGGGTGCTTGGCTACATAGTGCTTTACGAAAGCATGGTGCTTGGGGTGCTTGGCTACGTAGTGCTTTACGAAAGCATGGTGCTTGGCTATTTGATCGTTTCCACTGGATGCTGACGGGATACGGAGTTCGGTACTATCGCCTCTTATTTACCATCGTTCCTATCCTTATAATTGGAACAATCATCTTCCATCTTGAGGGAGCAGTTACGCTGGATATTCAACCACACTCTATGATGAGTTCTCATGCTGCCCTCCCTTGGTCGGAGGCTTTTTGGGTCAGTTTAAACACATTTCTGCCGGTAGTAGAAATCCCATCCGGGGCAGATTTGGAACCGTCCTCCCTAATTATACCGGTGTTGGGCATAAAGTTTACTACCTTTGCAACATTGCTGGTACTGGCCGGGTGGATTCTCGTCCCCGTAGGGGTAGCAGGAGATGTAATATCCGGGCTACTAAAGCGTTCAAAATAGCAATGCTCAAATATGTGTAAATGCCGCTTACCAACTCTGTAGCCTCGGTTTTCAAAATAATTTTCCTACTCGCTCACATCCTCACCACGTCACTTCCTTCGTCATTGCCTTCGCCAGATATGCCAGCGGTAGCGCCAAAATGAAGAGCCAGATTGCAGGTCGGAAATCAGCAAGTACTGAGAACTCCTCCGCTTCGCCAAGCAAGAACATCAGCCCATCGGCACCCATCAACAGCAAATACAGTATACCGAAAACTGCCGCGAGGAACAGCCCGCCGATAATGAACGACAAGCCAATATGCTCACCGTCAAAAGCCCTTTTCACGCCGTTCAGAAACGTCGCTGCTATTACTACCAATGCGAGCCCACCGAACAGATCACCGGGTATTGCATCTCCGGCACCACCAAACACCTCTATCACTCCAATGGCAAGATACAAAACGCCAAGAATTGCTGCATATAGTCCTATCGTCTTCCCTTTCCCAATCTCAAAATCTGTCATTTTATCTTAGTTCCTCCTAAGACATTCATGTAAATCCTAACAAGCGCCCTATTCCTATGATCAACCCGGAAACGATGAATGCCAGTACGGTCAGGTAGACCATCGTAAACACTGGCCACTTCCATGAATTCGTCTCTCGCCATATTGCTCCTATTGTCGCCACGCAAGGCACGTAGATCAATACGAACGCCATGAATGCAAATCCTGTTAGTGGTGTGAATATACCCATACTCACGAGTGCATCGCCCACGGTTTCTTCTCCTACTCCCAGCAGCAAAGCATAAGTGGCTACTACTACCTCTTTCGCTAAGAATCCGAATATAATCGCAACGCTTGTCGTCCAGTCCCAGCCAAAAGGCGCGAATATCGGCTGGATTGCCTTTCCAAGTCCTGCTACATAAGAGTTCTCTATAATCTCACCGCCATTTGTTGCTGCCCAGGGATATACTGAAAGGAACCAGAGCAGTACTACTACAACGAATATGATCGTCCCTGCTCTTTTCAAGAACTCTTTTCCGCGCTCCCACATGTGCAGAATCGCAGTCTTCGCCTTCGGCACCATGTAACGCGGCAGTTCGAGCACAAAAGGTGCCGGTTTTCCTTTGAATAGCGTCTTTCGGAATATCAGTGCCATTAAAATTGCCAGCGCGATACCAAGCACGTACATGGCAAATACGGCACTCCCTGCAGCAGCACCAAACAGCGCACCACCAACGAGCACATATACCGGTAGCCTTGCTCCACAACTGATTAGTGGGTTCACCAATATAGTAATCATCCGGTCCTTCTCATTCTCTATGCTGCGAGTCGCCATGATCGCGGGAATATTACAGCCAAACCCGCTTATCATCGGTATGAACGATCGTCCGTGCAGGCCCAACCTATACATTACTCGGTCCATGACAAACGCCGCCCGTGACAAGTAGCCACTGTCCTCTAATATAGCGAGAGCAAGGAACAGCATAAAAATCGGCGGGACAAATACTAACACTGAGCCAAGTCCACCACAGATACCATCGGCTACGAATGATGCAAGTTGCGGGTTCGCTATCCCATCCGCAGCTAAACCGCCGAGCCAGCCAAAGAAGATCTCTACCATCACCATGAACGGCTCTGAGAACGCGAATGTGAACTGAAAAACGGCCCATAGCAGGGCCAAGAAAATCGGGATTCCAAGCGCTTTGTGCAAGAATACATGGTCAAGCATATCTGTGAACGTCCACTTACTCTCCTTCCTCCTCACTGCGGATTCCATTATTTTCGCTATCGCATCGTATCGCCTCTCTGCAAGTATCACTTCCGGATCTTCACCAAAAACTTCACTCATTCTATTTCGCTACCGCCATTATCTCGTCTCTATAATGGCTATTCTCTATCAGTTCCAATACTTTCGCGTCTTTCTCTAACGTTTTTATCGCAAGCCATCTAGGTGGATACTTTTTCGACAAACTATCATCCTTGCTAATCTCATTCTCTACCTTTTTTATCAACGATTCTATGTCTTCGCCATAACCCAACACTACTTTTCGTCTCCTTTCTTTGTTCCTCGCCGCTGTCAGTACAACCGCTTTCAACTCTTTTAGGCCTTCGCCCGTGGTTGCAACTGTTGGCACTACGGGCACACCGAGAAATTCAGACAGTTTATCCAGCTCTATCTCGGTACCTCGCCCTTTTACTATGTCCCACTGGTTCAACGCGACCACGACGTTCGCTTCCAACTCCAATAGGAGAAGTGTTAGATATAGGTTCCGCTCCAGACTCGTACCATTCACAATGTCAACCACGACATCCGGCTTCTCCTCTACTATATAGTCCCTTGCCACTAATTCATCAAGGGCATTAGCAGTAAGACTGTACGTGCCGGGCAAATCAACAATCTCCATCTCTTCGCCATTATACTTGCATTTACCGGTCTTCTTCTCCACTGTCACACCGGGCCAGTTACCCACGTGCTGTTTCAGTCCGGTAAGCCAGTTGAAGATCTCTGTCTTGCCCACATTTGGATTCCCTATCAATGCTACTGTTAACATCTTTACCTTTTTCCCCCTGTATTTACCATTATCTTCATTGCAACGCCCCTACCAAGTGCAATTCGTGCATCCCGCACTCCTACAAGCACAGGTCCCGGTGAAGATGACGAGATAACTTTTACTCTTGTTGTATTAGTGAAGCCCATCTCCGAGAGACGCTGCACCATCCCTCTTCCGCCCCTCATCTCTACTATCTCGCCTTCTTCACCTACGGAAAGAAGCGCTAATGGTATAGCGTTCTTCAAGTCCTTGCTGTGCGCCATCAAATCGTGTAGATGCTTGTCCACTTCTTCCAGGTGCTCTCGGACTTCACTACCTCCTGGTTCAGTATGATCTGCGATTACGTGCTCTATGTCCTCATGAACATGCACTATATCTTTGTCGAGATGTTCAATTAATTCACCACCAGTAATTCGCCCCCCGCTTCTTAATCTTCTACCTCTAGCCATATAGTCTTCGCCTCCTCTCGCCGTAAAGTCAGGTTATATCCTTTCAAAAGGAACTCCACAGGATCGCCAAGCGGTGCATCTCTTACCATCTCTATTTCCGCACCCCGTACGATGCCCATGTCCATTACCCTCCGTCGTAAAGCACCAGTTCCTTCTATACGAGCGGTTTTACCCTTTTCGCCGACCCGCATATCACTCAACTGCTTTTGCACCATTTTTTTTAGTTTATACTCCTTACGCTATCTCATTCATTCGCTGTTTCGTATTCGCTGCTCCAATTATCATTCCACACGAACTTTCTCTGCGAGACCTCGTCCAATGGTTACAAGCTGTCCCTCTATTTTTGCAAGCACGTAACTCCCTCTTTTTGGACTTGGATGTGACGCCTCCTTCCGGACCAATGTTATCTCTTTACCTTCCACCATTCCAAGCAGTTCAAATTTCTCCTTAAGCGAATCACCACCGATTATCTTACTTATCTTCGCTTTATCGCCTTCACCGAGATAATTTATCTGTATGGATTCGCCGTCAGGTTCTATCAGCACCTTCGATGCCTGTCCTTCGCCCATGCTTATCTCATTGCCGTCTATTTTGAACACAAGAGTATCATCAGTGAGATGATGAACGAACTCAACTTCGCCTCCTTTCTCTATGCCGAGTACAGAGAAGTTATCTTCGAAAGTCTTCCCCCCTTCTAACGTCTTTATCGTTCCTTTATCGCCATTCTCCAGTCGTAAAAGCGGAAGTGTTTCTCCGCCTTTCTCTACATAGACCTTATCGGCCCATCCGCGCGCTATGACTGCTTCTCTTCCTGCTGACACAATTAATGCAATGGGTCCCGCATGAACATGCACAGGCTCAGTAGCAACTACTGTAAGTTCGGTCCCTTCAGAAATACCCAAATCCGCTAGGTTTCCTTTTACTTCCGGACCACCGTCTATCGCCTTTACTGTTACGTCTACTTCTGGTTCGACTTCAGCTAATTGTTTCATTTTTTCTCTACGCCATATACTATATAAAGTTAGGAATACTAAAATCTTAGCCTAAAAAGATTCGGTTTTGCAAAATAAACCTAAAAAAGTTAGGTTTTGGAACAAAACCGATGATTTTCGTGCTGTCAACTCAACTCAATGCGATCAGAATCTTAAAATAAGGCCCTTGAGGAGAATAAGCGATATGTATGCCTGTAAGGGATGCTTTATATGTGTTTGTACTATTATTCTAATTTGGCCAATACAGATGTGATAACGTATCATTCATTCATGCAATTCACCAATGAAGAGCTGGTCATCGGAAAAAGAGAAAAAAAACGCTTACCCTCTCTATTTCCGCACCCCTCACGATACCCATATCCAGTATCCACCTTCGTAAACCACCAGTTCCTTCTATACGGGCAGTTTTACCCTTTTCGCCGACTCACATATCACCCAACTGCTTCTCCATTTCTTTCAGATTCTCCTATTTTCGCCTATATCTGACTATTCCAATTACTGCAATCCCGACAACAATTATTGTAAATGATATTGCACCGCCGATAGGAGCCTGTTCCTCTTCTTGCTTACCTCCTGATTGCGAAAGATATGTCGTCAGGTCGCTATGCTTGATCGCGACTGTCTCTCTATCGTCCTTCAACTTTAACGGCAATTGCTCGGTCCAGACTGTTGCGGGATCTGTAGAATGGACATGCGCTTCAGTCGCAAGCGTTTTGAGCTTCTTCGCTTCCTCCAGCATCTCACTTGCTTTTGTCTTTACCTGCTCTACATCCTCTATCTTTTCGAGTTCGTCTAAATAGTCGCTGACTCGGTATATGGAAGCCATCAGGCTATGACCGAGCCCGTCGTGTAGTAGGATTGCAATATCTTCGCCCTTGCCTGTCTCTTCTGCTAGAGAGGGAAGGGTCTTATGTGCCACCTCGTGAAACCGAGCTATAAGCTCATCGGCTTCCTCCACCGTCGCACGGAGTGCTTCTAAATCACCTTTATCACCGCTTTCTGCAAGTTTGGCCGTAAGATAAAGCAGGGTACCTTCCTTGCTCCCTGTACCTACGACTTCGTCATCAAGATGGTGCGCGCAAGGGTTATTCTTATCGCCGTGAAGTTCATTTGATACCCGTTTCCCAATGGACGCCATAAGTTTAGGCGATATTTTGCCTTCCATACCAGCAAGCTGACTCTCTTCATACCACTTCAGTTCTTCGCCTCCCGCCTTCTTATTCCTCAACTCGAAATAGCCATCCGGGAATATATCCGGGAATTCCTCCTCTGCTTTCCATACGTATTCTTTGCCTCGCCTCATATCGAAAAAAGTGAATTCGAAGTTTTCCGGTTTCAAGTTGTGCTCACTTGTTCCTTCTGGTGGTCTGATCTCGTATTCACCCGGATTATCACTTTCCCATTCCGGTAAGGCATCTCCTTTTGGCATACCCACGATAACCGCTATGACTTGCTCAGCATCCGTATTAGGCAGTTTGCTGATTATCTTTATGCCACTTCTCGGGGGTATAGTTCCTTCCCATAAGTTAGCTATGGCATCGCCCATTGCTCTATATACAAAGTCTGTGGTATGATCTGTACCGGTGCCGCTTCCTGCGGCACCGCCTGCAGCACCGCCTGCGCCACCCACGTATTTCGAGCATTCCTCTATCGGTACCCAGCCCTCAGGTATATGTGCCTGTGCCGGAAATGCACTGAGCATTATCGCCGCCAATGCTATCGCTATTGCAGCAGTTGCGATTTTTCTCCTGTTCTTTCCTCTTTTCATGTCTCATCACTTCCCCATGTTTACAAATATCTTGCTCTAGGCCCCCAAAAAAAATAAAAAGGGTAAAAAATTGTTTGTTTATCATTCATTGTAGTGGCAATCACTCACACCCTCACCTGATCCGTCTGTGCACCAAGTAGGCAACTGCTAAAATACCGGCAATAGCGAAAATGGCTTCGAATCCCGGTGGTGTTGGTGTAGGTGTCGATGCTGCTGCTGGCGCCGCCGCTGGTGCTGCTGCTGCTGCTGCTGTAGACATTGTATATTCAAGGTCTTCTAAATTGAGCCTCATCGCTTTGCTAGCATCATCGAACGCATGCAGAGCATCGTGTATAGCGTCTGCAGCACTTTTGGCTTCCGGTTTTGCTATGACATCCGGGTCCTCTACAAGTACATGTACCAACTCATGTGGCGCTTTACCTGTAACCGGCAACTCCATTGTAGTTACAAAGTCTCCTGCATCTATAGTGTCTTGATGTAATTTTCGCAGTGCTTCGATTTTTCCCACAGTAACCAAAATTTTTGCTGTGTTCTTCTCAGGCTCTGCTTCATATGTGTCAAGCTTCGCGATATTGTTTTCCATATACACACCAATGTGCGCGAGAGCATGGGAACTCAGATGAACTGTCTCCGTCTTAGCTGCCACTTCTTCCGGTATACCTTCGACACCAAGGATCGCGTCCGTCTTCTCATGTATGATCTCTGTAGCGTCTATAAGCTCAGCCATATCATTGTCAATTCCTTCCACCACGGCTGATATATCCACTATAACGGGTGGCTTTGCTAATGTATATTCAAGGTCTTCTAAATTGAGCCTCATCGCTTTGCTAGCATCATCGAACGCATGCAGAGCATCGTGTATAGCGTCTGCAGCACTTTTGGCTTCCGGTGATGCCTTGACATCCGGATCCTCTACAAGTACATGTACCAACTCATGTGGCGCTTTACCCGTAACCGGCAACTCCATCGTAGTTACAAAGTCACTTGCATCTATAGTGTCTTGATGCAGTTTTCTCAGTGCTTCGATTTTTCCCACGGTAACCAACATTTTTGCTTTGTTCTTCTCAGGCTCGGCTTTATATGTATCTAGCTTCGCGATATTGTTTTCCATATAAACCCCGATGTGCGCGAGAGCATGAGAACTCAGATGAACTGTCTCCACCATATCTTTCACTTCATCCGGCATACCTTCGACACCAAGTATCGCGTCCGTCTGCATGTGTATAATCTCGGTGGCGTCTATAAGCTCAGCCATATCATTGTCTATTCCAGCCACCACTGCTGATACATCTTGCGCCACGACTGGCGCAATACTCGTTGTAACTAACAACATTGCTATTGCTACCGCAACAATTCCAACCATTCTTTTCGTGTACATCTTTCTTTTTTTCACCTCCTAATAATTTTGTTTTCTTTACCTCTTTTTAGTTGAGGATATTCAGACCAATGTGATTACTTTTTATTTGTCTTTTTTGTTGTGATTTTTTTTTTATTATCCCTAATCTCCTGCTGTCGCTTTCATCTCTTTTTGCTCTTCTTCTTTGTCCCAGCTCGTGATGAAGTATATCATCACCAGGGAGAAAGGGAGTAACCATATTGCAGCGGGATATGGGGGTGCATAGGAGTCCAGGAAACCGTAAAGGCTATATGACCAGGCACCATCGCCTGATAGAGACCCGCAAATCATTTTTAGTATGTCACATCCGGCAACTAGCCACAGCATTAGCATACCTATCACCGAAGTCCCAAAACCTTCAACGTTCGAAAAGCGAAATGCACCCCACATTATTAGCAGACCTGCAAGGAAGGTGACTATCCCCCGCCATAGGCACATCCAGTCCATTGATTCGGGAAAGAGTTTGAGCCAATTAGTAGCCCATGCCCCCGTTAGACCATAGGACGTGGCAAGCTCCCAGCATCCAAACCATAGGATCACAGCACCCAATACGGAAAAATACACCGAACCCCATCTCCATTTGTCCATCTTTTTACATTACACCCCTAGTATAGAAACTATTCCTGTCATCAATCCACCGAAAACGAAGAAAGAAACTATTAGAACGCCCATGCATTTCAAAAGGTCTATCACGCCACCTTCCTTCAACATCATCAGAAAAGTAGCCAGGCACGGGAAATATATGGTCACAAGCGTTACTGCGATAATCTTCTGCGCCACCGTCATTTGTATCGCACCAATCTGAGCGATTGCAACATCCTTCCTCATGAATGCCATCACTAGAGGTCCCGCAGTCTCTTCCGGCACGCCGAAATAACCGACAAACATCGGTGCTAGCACTGTGCCGAGCCAATCTATCACGCCAACCCAGTAAAGGATGTTTACAACTAAGACACCGGCAAGCACCATCGGAATCGCCACCGCGATGAATTCTTCCACACGATACCAGACCTTACGTGCTATGTTCCTCCAGATCGGCGCCCGATAAGGCGGCACATCAATAAGCATCTCGGGACTCTTGCCCCGAATAAACGTATCAAGGACAAAACCGGCGATGAAAAAACAGATGATGAAGTATAATAGAAGCGGCCCAAGATACTCGGGCACTATCTGAAGCATTACGCCAAGCTGTGCCCCACAGGGGATAAAAACACCTAAAAGAGCCATCATCATGAATCTCTGCTTCCGGGTCTCTAAGGTTCGTGTCGCTTCTACGCCGGGGATATTACATCCAAGTGAAATAAGCATAGGAACAGCAGCAAATCCATGCAGTCCGATTTTATGGAAGACCGTATCTATTAGCGTAACCAATCTCGGCATATACCCCGTATCTTCAAGTATGGTCAAGATCACGTAAAAAGCAATTACAGCAGGAAGAACGATAGCAATTGCAACGTAAAGACCGGTAGTTAAAACACCAAAATATTCAAATGGGTTTGTTGCCGTTGGATCACCCACTAGAATCCCATAGAGCACGCCGCACTCTTCTAAAGTCGCACCCCCACCTGGGACGGTTAGCACCAGCCAGGGTATAATATACTCATTAAACAGCGGGTACAAGAGCATCATGAGGAAATTCAAGCCAAAGGTATAAAAGAAGGAGAAGAAACCAAACAGAACTGCTATCGCCAGAGGTATTCCGGTTGAAGGTCTGACAGTCAGCTCACCTACTACATCTTTCAGTTTTCGCACGTATTTCCCGAACTTAACTGTTCTATCCGTTATCTTATCTATTAAGTCCCACCGTTCATCACTTGTCACCGTCATTATCTTAGCTTAGCTCACTCGCCCTATAATCGCCTCAATAGTGGCTGATGATGCATCCCCTATGCTCGAAACGAGTTCCTTTAGGCCTTCGCCTGTTATCGCTACTGTCGGTACTGTCGGTACACCTAAGATTGATGCCAATTTTGCCACATCCACTTCTATATTTTTCACCATTGTATCATCCCACATGTTCAATGCAATTACCACTGGATGACATTTTTCAATAATTTCCAAAGCCAGGTAAAGTCCACGTTCTAGCTTTGATGCATCAAGCACACATATAACCACAGAATCATTATATTCATCAAGCATTTTCACCGCTACTTCTTCTGCTTTGTCCTTCGCTTCCAAGGAGAAAGTACCGGGAACGTCTATGAGTTCTACATCTTCGCCTTCTAAGCACATGTAACCCTTTGTATAATCAACAGTCGTACCGGCATAATTTGACGCGATGACATTTACACCTGTGAGGCGATTGAAAAATACACTTTTACCCACATTCGGATTCCCCATAAGCAGAATTCTTTTCATTAATCTCCAACATCCACGATGACTTTATCCGCCAGAGCATAACCCACAGAAGTATTCGCACTGCCTATTTCTATCACTATGGGCCCCTTCATAGGTTGCCGAGTCGTCACTTTCACTTTTTTGCCTTTCCTGATGCCCATACCCGCTATTTGTACCCTAAAATCCTCCGCTATCTCTTTCACCGTTCCCTCTTCGTCAAAAACCATTTCCGTCAGCTTCTTCTCCATTACTACCACACTCTCCTGACGATAACTTTTTGCGCCATCCCACGACCCATGGAGACCGTGTGTCTATCTACTTCTACTGTGACAGGCCCGTAGCAGGAAATTACACGAATTACACTGCCCTCGGATAGACCACGAAGGAACAACTTCTGGCGTATGCCATGACCGCCTTCAACTGCCATTACTCTTCCCTGCTCACCTGGATTCAACTGACTTAAAGGTATCACATCGCTCTCAATACTACGTTCACTTTCACTTCCGATCATACCACTTTCTTCCATCGTTATCTTGCCTCCTGCTTAGAGTAGAGTAAAAAAAAGAAGAACAAGCTTCTTTTTTCTTCCTTTTCTATTTTCTATTCCACACGAACTTTCTCTGCGAGACCTCGTCCAATGGTTACAAGTTGTCCCCCTATTTTCGCAAGCACGTAACTCCCTCTTTTTGGACTTGGATGTGACGTCTCCTTCCGGACCAATGTTATCTCTTTACCTTCCACCATTCCGAGCAGTTCGAATTTCTCCTTAAGCGAGGCACCACCGATTATCTTACTTATCTTCGCTTTATCGCCTTCACCGAGATAATTAATTTGTATGGCTCCCCCGTCACGTTCTATCAGCACCTTTGATGCCTGTCCTTCGCCCATGTTTATCTCCTTGTCGTCTATTTTGAACACAAGAGTATCATCTGCGAGATGACGAACGAACTCAACTTCGCCACCTTTCGCTATGCCGAGTACAGAGAAGTTAGCTTCGAACGTCTTCCCCCCTTCTAACGTCTTTATCGTTCCTTTATCGCCATTCTCCAGTCGTAAAAGCGGAAGTGTCCCTCCGCCTTTCTCCACATAGACCTTATCGGCCCAACCACGCGCTAGGACTGCTTCTCTTCCTGCTGCCGCTTTTAACGCAATTGGTCCCGCATGAACGTGCACCGGCTCAGTAGCAACTACTGTAAGTTCTGTCCCTTCGGAAATGCCCAAATCCGCCAGGTTTCCTTTTACTTCTGAACCGCCGCCTATCTCCTTTACCGTTACTTCTACTTCTGGTTCGACTTCAGCTAATTGTTTCATTTTTTCTCTATCTTTGCTTTAATGTTAGGAATACAAAAACCATTCCCTAAAAAGGTTCGGTTTTGCAAAATAAACCTAAAAAAGTTAGGTTTTGAAACAAAAACCGATGATTTTCGTGCTGTCTAGTCAATGCGATCAGAAGCTTAAAAAAGGCCCTTGAGGAGAATAGGCGACACGTATGCAGGTACGGGGTGCTTTATATGTGTTTGTAATACTGCTACGATTCTGCTAATACAGAAGAGTATGCACATATACACTCTACTTTTTACACGCCCTTTTACTCTAATCTGTCGAATAGCCATCTGAAGCTATTCTTTTAAAGTAATAAGAAAGCATAATATCCAACTAAATTAAATATTTGTTGACACTGATTAAATCAAATCCGTGTAAATCTGTGTAAATCTGCGTCATAAATTAAAGTTATAGGTAGAAGTTATACATTATAAACAACAAAAAAAGAAAAGACAAAGAACAGACACCCAAATTAGGCTTCTGCCCCCCCACCAAAACATCTATATTGTTTTTTTTCGTTTCGTAGTTTCTAAAAAGAATCGGTGTCAATTACCATCCTCGAAAACGCTGTCCACTGGCAAATACATCAACTTCTCCTTTAGCTCTTCCTTGAACATTTTAAACGCCTTCATTGCCTCTTTCGTTACATCGCCTTTTCCCGTTTTCGCCAATTTGCACTTCGTCCTCAGTTCAAAGAATTGTTCCGGGAATAGCTCCTCCTTCACCCGGAGCGTAACAGAATCGTTGGTGGACTTGCGAGAGAATGTGTAGACGTAGTTATCGGCCGTAGTATTCACTATGTCCGCGCCTTCGCCAATTGTGAGGTCTTCTGTTGAATTCAGTATGTACTCAAAGGTCATCACGTGCCCGTCAGATGGATGTCCGGAGTTAATTTTCACGTCACCTCGACGTGGTGTTCCATCCCACAATTCTGCGTCCGAAAAAGCTCGCAATGTTGACCTGAATGCAGATGCCACACAGGGGCATATCTCTACCACTCCCTCACCGTGATACCTTCCGGCGTCCTCTATGGTTATCGTTAGCAGTTCTTCTCCGTCGTATATCTGTACCGATGGGTAACTGAGCTCCTTAGCCACAGTAAGTTCGATCCAGTCTGCCACATTCGGATGCGGTGTCAGCGCTCGCGCTCCTTCTTCCGGATATGCGTAACTAATGTTCTCCAGCCGTCCAGGGATTCCTCTACCCGTGAAATGCCCTTCACTGACCATTAGCGGAACCACAATAGGGTCAGATGTCGCGGAAACATTCTCCACAACAGATCTTACTAAGAGGTCGGAATGTAATGTCTCATTTGGGAATACAAATGAATATCGTACATCATTTATATTTAGTCCACTTCCGTGCCTCAATTTGAACTTCATCTGCTCTGCTAGCGATTTGGAACTGCTCACCCAACCTGCGAAATTGGATTCATTACCTGTTCCGTGTGCAACAAGTACGATGGTTTCATTGGCTGGATCTTCGATTAACGTAGCCGCGTGATCCACCAGAATATCTGCAATCGCCCAGTGGTCATCAATAGCATTCGTTAGTACGATCTCTGCGGGTGTATCAACGGGAACGAGTTCTTCTTCGTCCGCTTCGCCTCCGCCGTGGTGCTTTGCACTTACTCCCATTGCGCTTACTGTCTCGGCTACCGGCATGTAGGAAACGCGGTATCGCCCTTCAAGGGCTACGATAGATCGTTCCAGCTCTTTTCCTTCGACTAATACCTGCCTGCTCATCATGCTCATCGGTAGCAGTTCCTCGCGCAGCCCAAGCACGTACTCGATCTCGCCAATGTGCCCACTGTGTGATGATATGAACAGCGGTACTGCGATAATCTTTGTAACGCCCGCTTCATCGAGCTTGTCCACTGCAACGTTTATCGTCTCGTTTGGCACGAACTCCAAGAAGCCGAGTTCTACAGGGTACGGCGAACTTACATTTGCCACTACTGATCGAAGAGGAGCACACCATGAATCGCTTGGACTGCCGTGTCCTATCACCAGAATGCCTATTTGTTCGTACTCCTCAACAGGTGCATCTTTGATCCGAGTGAACGTACCTTCCCATTTTGCCACCACGATATCTGTTGTGTTTTTAGCTGTCCAGGTCTTTACCGTGGTATTATCATCAACAAAAGTCTCACTCTCCTCGCAGGTAACATTCTCCATTATGCCCAACTCGGGAAGACCGTCCATTTCATAAGTGCCACCATAGCCATTTGGCAGTAAATCATAATACCTGGGTGCCTCGTCTCCCTCCGTAATCGCAACCTTCTCTTTGTCTGCGTCCCACCAAGTTTTTCCTGTCTCTGCTCCCACTTCTCCTTCCATTACCACAACAAAATCGGCAGTGGTCGGTCCAGTCAGGCTAACAGTTCTCGTGCCGATAGTAGGTGAAGTCTGTTCACCTATTGTTATCGTGCCATTCATAGCCCAGCCGCCGGAGAGAGCCTCAAAGAGCTCCTCGGGCGTCATCGGCTCTGCACTTGCAACTCCCGTAGATAACGTAAGAACTCCCAATAATAAGATGCCTGTTAGCACTACAGCAGCGCTTAATCTTCTTTTTGTTTCATTCATTTTTCGTTTTTTCTTTTCATCCCCTAAAACCTTTCTTTCTTTTAGTACAGGTTTTCTTTTCTAAAGAAAAAGTGTGTTGTTAGGGGCATATAAATCACGCCCTAATTATGTTCGGTTTCGGCGAAAAAGCCGAAAAAAGTTAGGAAATTTGGAAAAACCCGCACCTGTGCCTCTAATCTGTGCCCAACAGATATATTAAATAGGCTGATGGTATTTGTTTGCCAGTTGGCTTAATTGACGGATGGAATTCCAAGTCATTATACGCCTGAACTGCCATCAAATCCATCTTACATCCGGTATCTTGTATCTTCAGCTGTACCCTTGTAGTATTTATACACGTAATACCCAGTTATCATAGACTCTTGTGTCCATGCATAGTAATAGGCAATGACATAAGCGCCATAAAAACAAATAGGAGGTGATAAAAAGAAAATGTTAGAAGAACTACAAATAGCATTTGCAAAAGTTGCCTTTTTCGATACATTAATTGCGATAGTTGGAGCGATAATACTTCTGATAATTGGATTGATTCTAGGGCGTGTAGTCGGGAAAGTCGTGCGATTAGTGCTTGATAAAATTGGCGTTGACGCTATAGTGAGCAAAGCAGGTGTGGGAGATACGATCGAGAAAACGGGATGGAGTATTTCGAGAATTTTTGATGTTGTGATTAGATGGTTTATTTACATCATCTTTATCATGGCAGCCGTAGACGTGTTGAACATACAATTTATGGCCGACTTCATGACTGCGCTTGCGCTATACTTCCCGCGTCTGATCATAGCAGCCATAATACTGATACTGGGAATGATACTGATTACTTTCGCCATGAAATGGATAGAAGAAACACTCGGAACCCATGAGGTTCCTCTTGCTGATATAATGGCACCGGTGCTTAAGGCGATCCTGGTAGTAGTAGTGCTTGTATTAGCGATGGAGCAGTTACTCATCAACATGCAAATCATATACACGTTCCTCGTTCCGTTAGCATGGGGTATTGGAATAGGTATTGGAGTCGCTATAGGTATCTCTGTGGGCTGGGGCGGTAGAGAAGCCGTTGGCGAATATATGCACGAAAAGCTAGAAGAGAACAAGAAGGAAGAATAAATATATGATAATCGCAAAAATTATGGCTGAGGGCGTGTCAATGTTATTCATGGCCTCTCTCAGCTACTTTTTTATCCTACTGCTTTCTTTCGCTTCTTAAAAATTCGCTTCAATCTACTCTCGTCAAAAGTCAACCTTAACAAAGATACGACAAATTGTACAGTTACTGACTGAAACGCCCATTAAAAAATAAACCTATGTAAGTTCGGGTTCATCCGAAGAACCGATACCCTTTTGCTTATCCGCTTCGCACGGATGCACTCCGGTATCACAGAACGTTCTGAAGTGCTGAAGCCATTGTGGATAGTCTGGTGCGGACTTCACAAACCGCACAAAATTCTTCAACTGCTCTACCGTTTTCGTCTCCAATTCGTGCTCCATTATGCACGCATCTTTATTCGCTATTTTCTCGGGCACCTGTAGTATTTCCAGAAGTGCTTTTAGTGTATCATGCCGGTCCTTTACCAAGCTGCCTATCTCTCGCCCCTTTTCTGTTAAGGACACACCGTCGTATTTCCGGTAAACAACGTAACCCATATCGTTCAGCTTCTTTAGCATCTCCACAACGCTTGAGGGCTGAATATCTAAAGCTATGGCTATATCCTTTACCCTTGTATAGCCCTTCTCTTCGGTGATCCCCAGAATCGCTTCGAGATAGTCTTCCGCTTTTCTACTTAGCATGGCACGTGTAATATTCTTAGGGCAGCCTATATGTAAACACTTCTATTTTGATTAATACTGTGGTCCCACCGCAATTGATTTAAAGACTCGGAATCGCAAGTAAAAGAAGGCTTTCATGAAAGGATATTGTGCAAGGAAGACAATATTTTGGGTGCTTAAGCATGTCAAAAAGCTTGTGAAAGTCATCAACTGCCTTGGTTAGAAACAGATTTGCTCCGTTGTGAGTGCCCCAGCATTTTCAGAAAAAACAGTTTATGCGATCCTGATATTTGATCCAAAAAAGAAAAAGCAGGGAACAGATGCAATGCCTTTCATCTGCCCTTCTACTTGCACATCAATATCTATTTCCCTTTTGCGTCCATCAGCGGATATTCGTCTTGACTAGTCACTCTCCTGTCCGCTTCAGTACTTGGGTACCAGCACCGTTAAACAGCAAATTATCGTCGCTGTCATATATGCGCCATATCCAATTCAGGAAAATCTCAGGCCCCTGCGTTCCTTCGTCTATCATTCCTGTAGCAACAGATTCAAAACCTATTTTGCCCAAACCCTCTGCTTCCATATAGCCCGCATTCGCGAGCATTATATTGTTTCCTAACGTAGAGCCTTGAGATATACTTCCCTCATCATCTGTTACCTTAAGCAATGAGCCGTGTTGTTCAATGGTATGCGTTCCTGTTACTTGTTCAAGGAAATCGGGTATGAAGTTTCCCTCAAGATCCAGGAATATGCCTTCACCTGTTTTAGTGTATGTCCCCGAAATATTTATTATCTCAGCAGGTAAAAACGCGGGGTCAAAGTTTTCCCATGTGTCTTTAAGACTTGACCCTTGACTTGCGAGCATCATGGCCCCCATCATCTCAGCTCCTTCCGCATATCCGTCAGCTACTGTTTCCATTGTGGTACCTTCGACAGCAAAAGTAGGATACCACATCGCATAGCCCGTATTGTTTATCAGGTCATCAAAACTGGTATTACCGTATCTCATGTGGAAGTGTTCCATGCCCTCTTCATGAGAATGTACCTCAGTAAAAATGAGATACTTGTACTCGGGACAAGTTGTATCTTCCGACGTAAGCGCGAACTTGTACCAATTAAATTCCTCTTCTCCGAACGCTACTGTCTCTACACCTGCGCTTTCGTATTCACAATCGCATTTAACCGTTTTGTCTGTGTTGTAATAGGTGACTTTGTTCTCTGCTATTACAAAATCGCCGAAATTCGAGTTATGCATTGCGTACAAGAAGCTCTTGGCATCATCGGTAGTAAAGGTGCCATCTCCTGCTGCTGCGTTTGCTGCATCGGTCATGGCTTCGTAGACTGAGTCCATAGCAGGATCGTCAAGCATCGTTCCGAGATTGAGCCACGTCCCGTTCCAATCATTAAGTGGACTCGAATCTTCACTTGCAATTCCCGTTGACAGTGCAAGAACGCCCAATACTAAAACGCTTGTTAGCACTACAATAGCACTTAATCTTCTTTTTGTTTTGTTCATTTTTTTCTTTTCACCTCCTAAACAACTTTTTTATTGCGAAGCAAATTTTCCGTAAATGATTTTGCTTGCAAAAGGGTTTTTCGGTAGAAACCGTGACTAAAAAACAATCATCCTCTTAGTTTCTCTTTTAGCTCAGGTTTTCTTTTAAACCATTTCCTTAAAGAAAGGGTTTGTTGTTAGGGACATATAAATCACACCCTAAAAAGACTCGGTTTTGGCTAACAAGCCGAACAAGGTTAGGATTTTTGGAAAAAACCTCGTTTGTACCTCTCATATGTACCCCGCATAGGTATTAAATATTTGGTTTCTTTACCACAGTAAGAATTATTTTAAATGGATTCTGCGCATCGAGCGATACATTGCATACACCATCATCGGAAGCATCAAAACGGCAAACAGCAATTTCAGCTCGTGCGGCAGGACTTCGCTCATGCATCCCACGATCGCTGCCGTTTCAATCCCCATCCCAAGATAAACAAAGTCCAGCGCAAGACCCAAAGCAATCGAACATATCGCGATTACCGCAAGATATAGTACGACCGATCGTTTTCCCAAAAATCTGGCTACCATCGTGATCGTTACGGCATTGGTTGCAGGTCCTGCTAACAGAAATACAAATGCAGTGCCCGGGCTCATCCCCTTTGCAATCAGTGCTGCCGCAATGGGTGTGGATGCGGTCGCGCAGATATAGAGTGGAATACCAACCACAAGCATGATAAGCATTGAAGCCAGACCGCCGCCGAGATAGTGGTGAATCGAACTGTCAGGTATTGCGTAGGAGATGCTACCTGCAAGTAGGATTCCCACAATGAGCCACCCGGAAATCTCACCCAGAAGGTCGAGGTACGCATACCTGATTCCGGCGTAAATGCGTTCTGCAAAGCTCGGGTCGTCAGATAGAGTGCTGCATGTGCTACAGGTGCACGACGCCGTCTCTTCTGATGCGGCTGGGTCTTCATCTTTTATCAGCATGTTATTTGTGATCCCGGCAGCAAGAGCAGTGACAAACGCTGCAATCGGGCGAAAGACGGTCATTATCGGGTCAAGAAGAGCGTATGTTATTGCAATCGAATCCACACCGGTCTCGGGTGTCGAGATCAAAAAGGAAACAGTTGCGCCTCTGGTTGCACCTCGTTTTCTCAGAGAAATGGCAGTAGGTACGATCCCGCATGAGCAGATCGGTAGCGGGATGCCAGCAATCGAGGCGTTGAGCACTGACCTGAACTTCCCGGCCGATGCGCCAAGATAGCCCATTATCTTCTCATCAGAGATAAATATGTGCAGCAGCCCAGCAACCCCGAATCCGAGGAATAGGTATGGCGCAGCATCCAGGAAAATCACCCACATCTCTCCTGCGATGCCGGTAAATATATCCGTGAGTGTATTTGTCAAGCTCAAGGGCTGCACTCCGTTACATGCTCCTTGCACAGGTCTATCAGCGCTTTGACATGGTCGTCTGCAATGTGGTACACCGCGAACCGGCCCTCTTTTTTGACCCGCACAAGGTCTAGCTGCCGCAGTGTTCTGAGACTGTGTGAAATTGCCGATTGTGTCACATCGAGCGCACAATCGAGTTCGCAGACACACATCTCTTTTTGTGCTAGCAGAAATAGTATTTTAAGCCTGGTATCGGACTGAAGCACCTGAAAGGTGGTAGATATTCTGGTTATCACATTCGCATCGGGAAGGTTATGTATCATCTCGTCCAAAAGCGACACGTTGACGCGCGGGCAATTTTTATCCATGAATATATGAACATGCATTCATATATAAAGGGTTAGTGGTTGTGAATCAGATAGCAATTGGCCAATCCCAGCGATATCCCGTGCGTCTCCACAGGCATCCAAATCACCCAAATCTTTACTATTTACGCCCGACATCTAATTCCATATCCTGCCCCCTCAACACCATTGGCCGTCAGCACAACGCCATGATTCCCAGTTTCATCCGTTCGTCGGTCTGGCCATTGGATAAGCTTACAAACTCGCCCCCTAGATTTAGAGCATCATATTTTTTCCACAATCGAGTCCATGTCATGATTGGCAAATAAACAATCACATTTCGTTTTGATGTTAGAGATTTTTCTCTTTTTCAATATGCTGCGCAGGGTTAAAACAGTCTTCATTATCGTAAAGCCAATACGTGGCATCGCCAGCTTATCTGCCCCACATTTGAATATCAAACCACGAAACATCAAAACAGCCATGCCGAATTGAACGAGAGCGATGCCATCAAATGTCATAAATATTGCCAGTTTCTCCGTTAGAAAGATTCGGAGCCCCAAATGATGGATCATAATAATCGGTGTAATCGGAATGATAATTAGCGGTGCCACAGCAGCCAGCCAGTGCCATACTGACTTATTCGCACCCGCGTATTCCGTGAGCGCAAAAATCCCGATGCAGATCGTTATAACTCCTGCGATTAGTCCGTATACCACTCCACGCAGGTAAACAAGACCATTTATATACCAAATTACTTTGACTGTAGGGTACAACAAACCCAGTAAGATATAGAGGGCATACTTTTTAATTGTTCTCATTTTGTCTATTTTACATTCTCAGTCCACCATATATTGTAATCACAGCTACCCCGCATCCGGTTCCCGTGTCGGGAGGACGAGTACGTGCATACTGACGCATATCGCAATAAAGATCAGAATAATCTTGCCAATGAAAAACGGAACCACGACAACGACTGAATACCCTATCGTCAGGCATAAAAACGCAATCGTCAGAATCTTTGTCTTCTTCGGAATACCCTTGCCCTCGTGCCAGTTTTTTATATATTCGCCAAACCAGCGGTTCGTGATGAGCCAGCGGTAGCATCTCTCCGAGCTTCTGGCATAGCAGCCGATAGCGAGCAGGAGAAAGGGCGTAGTAGGCAGGAGCGGTAGAACTATTCCCACGCATCCAATTAACAGGAATAACGTGCCCGCGATTCGCAAGAACACCCCTGCCGCTGTGTTCGAGCGTTTATGTCCTGTCCCCTCACGTTCATTGGTATAACCCGGCTGCGTTGCATATCCGTACCGCTCGTTTATCAATTCCTCTTTTCTAGCGGTTCCTACAAAATCAGTGATTAGTTCGGTTTCTTCAACCGCAAAATCTGCCACCATTATCATTGCCGCAAGCTCGTCTTGACTGAAACTATTATTATTTGACGGTGTTTTACCGAATTTTCTCAGATAACGAATCACCAGGCTCATCCCATTTCCAGTAACATCAACGATTACAATCCGTTTCACCGCGGTTTTCCATTAGAACCCGTGATACTTTCCCTGCCCTTATCCGTCAGCACATACATCTTCACCCAGCTTTTTCCACCTCCAGGCACGGGTACACAGCACATTTTACTCATTCTGCATCTTGCACACTCTTTCCCAGAGCAAACTTCGCAGAGATAACCAGCACGAAACAGGAACTCTATTATCGCCACGAGTATAGACTTTCTCATATCTAACTCATTTGCAAGTTCGTCTAAAGTACCGCCTTTATCTATCCTATGTAGAAGTTCCCCTGTTACTGGCATTTTTTTTACCTCCGTTTATCATATCATTTATTGTTAGGTACATAAATAATACCCTCTAAAAATGTTCGGTTTTGGCTAAAAAGCCGAATAAAGTTAGATTTTCGCGCGAAAATGATTGTTCCGCTCTTATTCCCCCACTTCCACCATGGTATTTATATGCCTGGTAACAGATCTACTGGCGATTACGTCTTCGAAATCCGCAGTAGTTATTGATAGCTCGCCTACTTTCTTCCCAATCCTTTTAGTGTCCTTTGTTTTCTTTAGCCAGACCTCGGTGCAGATCTTCGTGATGTCCCTACCCGTGCAGTTCGCAGGTGTCAGGTCAACAATGCGATTGAAATCAATGTCTTCGTCAAGGTGGTATTTGCTGGTCTTTATCTCGTAAATAGTACGCTTTGCATCCCTATCTGGGACAGGGACTTCTATCTGTTTGCTCCGCGAAAGAATTGCATCGTCAACCCGGTCATCACGGTTGCTTGTAAATATTGTTACGATTGATTCACCACGCCGGTTGAAGCCATCGAGCTCTGCACACAACTGTAACATGGCAGTACGCACTTCATCACCCGCGTCTGTTTCTCCGCCATCAGTCCTACGCTTCAGTGCGAGCCCGTCTATCTCGTCCATAAACACGATGCACGGTGCTTTTTTACGTGCCAACTCATAAAGGTCGCGTATATTGGCTGATGTCGTCCCGAGCCATTTTTCTACGAGCTCGGGCGCATTAACGCCGATAAAAGACACCCCTGCTTCGTTTGCTACTGCTTCAGCCAGCATAGTTTTTCCCGTACCCGGAGGACCGACTAATAAAAGGGCGTTTTGGAGTTCTACACCCGCATCTGCCATTTCTTTGCTTATCGCCGGGTCGAGCTGAAGCTCTGTATGCTCCCTGAGTTTTTCCTTCACAATATCCAGCCCACCTATAGCCTCATAGGTTACGTTTGTGCTCTCGTTGACCACAAATTTCTCGGCTTTGTATTTGTAAGAATCAAGAAGTTCCAGAATGTTATGGTTTCGCGGATTAAGGTCTACCTCCTTACCGGGAACTATTTCATCTCTTGGAAATCGATGAGGTCTTGGAATGACGTGAATTAATCTGTTACCGCCATCAACAGAGACTAACACTTTGTCTCTTTTTTTCTCATATTTTATGACATAACCTCTGACAGCCGGAGTAGATTTAAGCTCTTTATGTATCTTGTCTAACTCATCCCGTGCCGTTTTTCGTTCCTGTTCCACCTGCCTATGCCCCAATCGAAGTTTATAAATCGCCTGTTCATACTCTACTAATCGTTCTACCTGCTTTGAAATCACATGTTCTGCAATCTCCATTTCATCTGTATATCCTGGCAGCTTTGCTTCTTCGTACAGCTCATCCAACAATTCCTCTTTTCTATCGGTTCCTACAAAATTCGCGGTCGCCATGTAAAGACTCACCTCATATTATAATCCGTTGTTGTTAGGTACGTAAATAGCACCCCCTAAAAATGTTCGGTTTTGGCTATAAAGCCGAAAAAAGTTAGTAATTTTGAATTTAGCAAACTTTATTTATATAAAAGAAAAAACAAAAATATGTTATAACTCATTAAACCTAGTAATCCCAGGCAGGCTCCCTACTTGACTGGGTATAGTGTCTTTTGTCCGCGGTAAAACAATTAAACAGAGAAATGATGAAAATGAAAACCAAAGCAGTTCTAATAGTTATTGTAGCGTTGATTGGGATTGGTATTTTTGCACCAATAGTTAGTGCTGAAACAGCGGAAGAGTGGAATAATAAAGGTATTGGTTTTGCTATGTCCGGTGAATACGAAAAAGCAATAGGATGTTTCGACAAAGTAATAGAACTGGATCCTAACTCCACTTATGCCTATAACAATCGTGGAAATGCATATGAGAATTTAAAGCAATATAAAAGAGCAATAGATGATTACAACAAAACAATAGAATTGGATCCTAATTCTGCGAATGCTTATAACAATCGAGAACTTGCACTAAGTAAATTGAAAGAACAAGAGGGCGAACCGTGATTTGAAGCGGTACTCGCACCCGCAGGCTTATTAGCTGTGGCATATCTATTGATGATGTGGAAATGAGACAGAGAACACCCCAAATTCTAAACAAATTCTAATATCTAAAACAACTACAAATGCATTAAGATTATCGCGTCTTCACTATTATCAAACCACCGATAAAAATGGGTGTTTGTATAACAGCTCAGGAATTAAGCACAGTTCCCGCGCGTTTTGTTATGGTTTCTGCGTGTTCATATTTTTACCAATAAAACTCGCGATGTATCTCAGTTCTTGCTCGAAGTTTCGCTCTACGCTGTAATTCATGAGCCTCACATTTATCAGTCGTCCCCACTGCCGCAGTATCAGATAAGCGAAGTAATCTGCATCCGGCTCAAACTCGCCCCGGTAACTTTCCCCTGTTATTTTTGTCCACATTTCCTTTACCAAGTTATCCCTTCCGGCAGGTTGTATCACTGCACAATACTCTCTTAACGCTTGTTCCATCTTCTTAAAATGTTTCTCGATATCTTTCATCTGCCATAGAAAATGAGAGCAGATGACCAGATTAAATTTGCCCTTGATTTCCCTGTCATCCACTTCCAACCAATTTTCATTCATTATTTCAACGTTCTCAATTCGGCTTTCTTTCATGTTCATCCTCAAATACTTCACTGCCGTTTCTGATGACTCAACCGCAACTATCTTTCTTACCTTTTTGGCTAATGGAATGGTCAATGTTCCTGGACCTGCACCTATTTCCATAACTTCAAAGTTCTTATCTAATATTTCACTCAATGCTTCTGTCGCTTTCCTGCCATAGTCGTAATTTTTGTATTTCACCATTTCAGAATAGTCATCAGCGAATTTAGCTCGAAATTCTGGGTCAAACGTTATTTTCAACGGTCTCATTCTCTGCTTCTGCATCTCACCCCACACTTCTCGCCAGTTAAGTTCTTTCATTTTTGTATCACCCCCAATCTTCTTTCTTTACTTCTTAACCTATTGAGTATAAATCTCATTCTTTGCAATTTTAGAAGTCTTCTCTTCAAGACTCTCGAGTTCTCCTTTACCCTTATATAAATATTCCATTGCCATCTCCGTACCTATAGTATTCGCCCAGAACATACCCTCAGAGGTGAGTTCGATCTCATTCTTCCCGATTATCAGCTCCCCTCTATCCACGGATTTTTCTATGGTTTTTGCAAATGCCTCAAGAGGATCAAAACCCCACCTTCTCTTTGACTCTTTGACATCTACTATTCCGTATTGAAGTTGCGATACACACCAGAGTACAGGAATGATAGTTTTAGGCACGCTAAAAACGTTTCCCACATTGTTCATGATGTATTGTTCACTTGTAGATTTGTGCTTCATGAAGCAATCAGCCAAAAAACCCGTTGCCCCAGCGCCAAAACCGAGAATATTCCCCAAACTATTGAAATAGGTAGAATAGCGGAACTTGTCCCGCCCGTTTGAGAAATGATTGATATTTACGTGATTATAGCCTGCATCTTCCAGAAAGCTCTTTGCGTTTTCAAAACTATCTATTGCTGTTTCGATTGGAGGTTGCTCGAATTGCTTGGCTATTGCCGTTTGGGGAGCATATATCAAAGGATAAAGAGAGATTCCATCAACCCCTATTCCCACCGCTTTTTGCAAATCCGCAATTACATCCCTCAGCTCTTGTCTCGGCAGATCATACAAAATGTCTATTGTAAGAAGCGGAAACATCTCTCTCGCTCTATTTAATTTCTTAACGACTTCTTTACCGCCTCCTCTTCTTCCAAGCATTTTTCTTAAGCAAAGATTGAAAGTTTGAACCCCTACACTCAGACGATTGACACCTAATTCCAGAAGCAAGTTCATGTTATCTTCTGTAAGTTCGCTTGCTGTTGTTTCAACACTGAGTTCTGCATCGTTATCTATATTAAATGTATCTCTCAGACCAGCAAATAACAATTTGAGTTCTTCTGAGGAAAGAGATGTTGGAGTACCTCCGCCTACATATATGGTCTGTATGGAGGAAAAGTAATCGCGCCACTCCCTTGCTTCGTCCAGAATCGTGTCCACGTATTTCAGCGTATTCCCTGTGGGTAACTCTTTTGTAAGAATGCAAAACGTGCATCTACCAGTGCAGAATGGTATATGTATATATAATGCACCCTTTTCACCTCCCTTTTCCCTTAATTTATCGAACAGCCATTCGATACTCCTCTTTTTAAGATAAGGAAAGAAAGGGAACAGAGTATCATGATGCGATTTTAGCCATTTCCTTGTGTCAATATTAGCCATAGGTCTTCCTATTTTATTTAGAAATATTCTTTGATCTTATTGCGTTTTTAGAACTAGTATTCACGATTTTAAGACCGTATGGTGTTACTTTGCACCCTTACGCTAATCTTGTCCCCATTATCTAATTGAAGTTCATATCTCAAGTAAGCCGGTGAAAGTATCTCCAGAACATTTTTGGGATAATGTATGTGGTTGGGAATGATAACATAGCTCTTGATTTCGTCCGCAGCGTCATTTTTGCGAGGCCAAGCGGAGATTCAAGGTATCTGGAAAAGGGGTAAAGCCCAATTTAGCCCCGATTTGCCGTTTATATCCGTCCACTATCGTATAGTATGCCCCACCACCCATACCGTTAATCACGTGCCCTGTGAACACGAATTCGGTATTCTGAGAATGAGAAGGAGAAGGCGAAAATATCTTGCGGAATTCGTAACACTCTTCCTTTAACTGCACTACCCCCCTCTAAATTTTGTTACTATTATCCACTGCCCATCCGCTATTATCCGTCTCCGTATAAGACCTTCCGTATCAAGCTCTTGAAGTCGCCTCGCTGCGGTTTGCATGCTTGATTCAATAGCTTCTGCGAAATGGCGGGAAGAAATCTTAACCGGCTGCTCTATCGCACCTAACAGCGCGATTTTACGTAACGAAAGCAGCTTGTTACCATTCAGTTTCGGCATTCCAAATTTAGCTTTCCCCTACATCATCCAACCCCTCACCTTTGTCCCGCTTAGCATTCTCCTTATTGCATCTGCACGTTTCACCCCGGCAGCACCCACCGCCACAATTGCAGCTACTATCGAACAGCGCAAGTGCAAGCACAAACGCCATCATCTCAACTATCTTTTTCCATTCTTTCATAATGCATACTGTTAGGTTGTTAGGTACGTAAATAGCACCACCTAAAAATGTTCGGTTCTGGCTATAAAGCCGAAAAAAGTTAGTTTTTGCTAAAAAACCGATGCATTCGTATTTTATCGCAAATTCTAATTAAGTTCGGGTTTCTCCTTTTTTCTAATCTTATTAGGGTTCATTATTTATGTCCCTAACAGCTATACTAATCACTACATACAAAAAGGAGGATAGCTAAAAATGGTAAATGTAGTTTTGATATATGGCTCGACCACGGGAAACACGGAAGCATTGTCGGAACATGTAGCAGCAGGACTTGAGAGGGGAATGGCAGAAGTCACGGTGAAGGACGTGGCAAAAGCAAGTGTTGACGAACTCGCGAATTATGACGCGATCGTATTCGGGTGCTCCACCTGGGGCGAAGGCGATTTGCAGGATGATTTCTTTGATTTCCACGATGCGATGGACGGGATCTCGCTGAAAGGAAAGAAGGGCGCAGTTTTTGGTCCCGGAGATAGCGAAGACTATCCGGATTCGTTCTGCACAGCAGTGGACACACTCAAGGAATCACTAGAGGAACATGGTGTCGAAATCATTGCTGAAAACTTCAAGATTGACGGAGATGTTGAGCCCGCATTTGAAGACGCCGAAGCGTGGGGATTGAAGATCGCCAAAGCACTTTAGCTTTGCTTTAATCCCCATTTTATTTTTTTTCTACAAGACTACAAGAAGCAGAGAAAGGAAAGATATGGACGTATTTACACACCACCTTCTGGAATATAAGAAAGGATTGAGAACCCTCGTCCTTCATACGACAAATGTATCGAACAGAGATGCAATAGAAAAAAAACTGGAAAGGGCAATGATAGCTCATTATATTCAAGCGGTAAACGGGACGAAGATAAATGTCTTCTTCGGTCATTCTATCTGCATTGATGTCATCAAACAGATGAAATTTACATCATTGTCAAATCTGACCAATGAGGAGGACTTTATTCTTGGTACTATGCTTGGATACGATAGGGTAAAGCAATGTGAACGTTATCTTAAAAGGAAGCGGAGTAGCAATAACTTGCCACGCTGTAAACTTAAGTCCCTAGCCAGCCCCAAGACCGAAGCGATTGGGGCTCTTGGTTGATTAGATTAAAGTATGGAAAACCATAATTACTGTTCTTTTTACATACATACATACATCATTCAGAAGAGTTAGCTGATCTTATAGGAACGATATAAGGCCTTCCACCGTGATTGTTCACTTCCACTTCAACATCATAAACCTGCTTAATGTTCTCAGGCGTGAGGACCGAGGCAGCGTCTCCGGCATCAAAAATCTCGCCACCATTCATCATGACTACTCGATCGGCATATCTCGAAGCAAGATTCAGGTCGTGGATAGCCATTACAGCCGAGATTTCTTTCTTCCTTACCAAATTCTTTATTATTTCCATCACCTCAAGCTGATGCTTTATATCCAGGTTTGAGGTGGGCTCATCGAGGAGGAGAACATCTGCTTCCTGAGCAAGTGCTCTTGCAATGGCCACTTTCTGCTGCTGACCTCCACTGAGTTCGTTGAAGTCCCGCATAGCAAAACGTTCGATTCCCAACAGTTTCAATATCTCCTCAACCTTTTCTATGTCCTGTTCATTACTGTGCCATCTAAGATGCGGACGTCTACCCATGAGAACGGTATCGAAGACAGTAGCAGGAAAAACGTGTGCAGAACCCTGCGGCACATAGCCCATATGCCTGGCGATCTCAATCCTGCTCATCAATTTTAGCTCTCTTTCGTCTAGCAGTATGCTTCCCTTAGCGGGCTTTAGAATCCGGTCTATGCATCTGAGCAGTGTAGATTTTCCCGCTCCGTTTGGACCCACCACGCCTAACATCTCCGATTCCGAAAGCACTATACAGACATCCTTCAGTACATGCACACTTGCGTAATTAAATTCCAGTTCTTTTATCTTTAGGTTTGCCATTTTTTAGTTCACCAGTATCCCCCCCTCGCTCTCAATATCAGGTAAATGAAGAGTGGAACGCCCAGATATGCAGTCATTATACCCACAGGTAGAATAACAGGTGCCATGATTGTCCTTGCCGCAGTGTCTGCGGCGACAAGTATTACCGCTCCAACTAGACCCGATGTTGGAATCAGAAATCTATTATCGCCGCCTATAACCATGCGACATATATGTGGGGCGACCAATCCAACGAATCCGATTGTGCCGGTGAAGCATACGATACCGGCAACTAAGAGTGATGCGAGCACCATCGTAATGATTCTGGTGCGCTCTACCTGGACACCCATGCTTTTAGCTGTTTCGTCTCCTGCACCCAATACGTTAAGATCCCACGATTTCAGTATAAGCAAAGGAACACAGCATACGAGTGCGACAGATACGAGAGACAGCTTTGACCATGAAGCCCTTCCAAGGGAGCCGACCATCCAGAATATCGCTCCTTTCACCGCTTCCGCCTCGGCGAAATATTGTAGCGTCATTGTCATCGCAGTGAAGAGATACATCATTGCAATGCCTGCCAGGATCATGCTCTCGGGTGTCGCACCCCTACGACTTGAAAGACCGAGGATAATAAACGAAACCACTAATGCGAAGGCGAAGGCATTTCCTATTACCAGATATTGCCCACCGACGAAGCCGGCACCGGCAAGTATGCCAAGAGAAGCGCCAAATCCTGCACCTGATGCAATACCAAGCGTATAAGGACTCGCAAGCGGATTCCTCAGCACGCCCTGCATCACACATCCTGCAACACCGAGTCCAAAGCCCGCAGCAACGCCCATTAAGATTCGAGGCAGTCTCAACTTCCATACGCATATCTCG
>QENH01000197.1 GCA_003336485.1 Candidatus Methanophagales archaeon | reverse complement strand
CCACCACTTCCCAGCCATGCCCTACCGAGCCATGATAACAACTTGGAGCCCACAGGTGTCCCGGGCACCACTCCTTAAGCTGTGGAAATTGATCCCTCAACAGCTTACTACTTCTACCCTTTAGCCGCTTCGCTATCCAGCTAACAGAATATTTCGGCGGGCTGCGAAGCATTTTTCCGTAAACGCTTTTTCTAAAAGGGTTTTTTATGAAAATATGAACATGGTCTACATTCATCGCCATATCGATAATTTCAATATCGAGCTCTTTGCAGGTTTCCCGAATGATTTCCTCTGCCGCTTCCGCTACTTCACCTTCCAATACCTTCCCGCGATACTTCGGCGAAAATACTAAGTGGTCGGTCAGCAACGAGACCGTATGTCGGTCATGACGGAGATCATGCCTTGTTACCACATCCTTCTTCGCTTTCACTTCGCCCATCTCTCTTTAAGGTAACCATTAAATAGGTCGAATCAGTATAAAAGCTTTTCTATTTCTTTTCTTCTCGAAAATATCCAGTATAATAGCTCCATTCGTGAAATAGAGAAAAAAAGTCAGGTAAAAATGAGAAAAGAAACCAGTAGAATAGAAATAAATCAAGCATTTTTTTTGTCAAAAATCTGTGATAAGCATTAAAATCGGAAAACAAGAATTTTGTCCCCGCAAAGTTTCAAAAAGGAGCGAGGAGAGAAGAGTATACAACCTCACCTCCACGCCTCAAAAAACCTGTACTTACAGATAAATATTTCTTTCATAGAACTTTCTTAATTGCATTCAAGCTCAGATTCGCACACGAACACTTTTTAATGGGTGTGTGCGCTCTTCCAACGAGGAAGTAACGTTGCTAAGATATTCTTTAGCGATTGTCACAGCACCATTAATATCCGCCTCTGTTGGTCTCCGTGATATATTGCCAATAGGGACATATCGTATGATTTTATATCTTATTTTGTTTCCAATGCCCGCTATGAACTCCGCTATTTTCTCTATCTCATCTGTATCAATAATGCCAGGAATAAAGACGGTCATCACTTCGAAATCCAAATCACTCATGTTTAGTAGCGCTATAGCATCAAAAACCATCTGATTTGAGCATCCTGTATACCACTCGTGTAATTTAGTAGAAAATGCCTTGAGGTCTATATGTATCTCGTTTAGACATGTATTCTCCATTTCACTTATGAATGCACCATCTAAAAGTGAGCCGTTAGTAGTGAGGATTGTCTTTCTATCGTACATTTTAATAAACTCTATCAGCTCTTTTCTGTATAGTGTAGGTTCTCCACCGGCTAACATGACCTCGCCCGGATCAAATTGTTTGATTTCTGTTATCAATTGCACAGGCGTTACTTCTGTGTATCGGTTCGTTTTGTTCTGTGCGAAGCATGCTTTACATTTGAAGTTGCAGCCGTAAAACTGGATAGTGCACCTTCTTTCTGATAATGATAGATAAGATATTTTCATAAAAATTAGTGTAATCTTGTGGTTTGCTAAACAAACACCATTTGGGATTTAAAAGTTAGTATTTATATCGCTTGCTCTACGCTTATACTTCTCTTTCGTCCTCTTCCTGATTAATTGTCCTATTTTCATCATCTCTTTCTGTTCTAATGGTGTAGGAACAGAAGTTAACGTGTTAGTGTAGATACCCTGAGCTAACTTCCGGAACAAATTGGCTATTTCGCTATCTGGTGCATATTCTATTACTGTTTTACCTTCTATCTCTGCTTCCGCGATCAGATATGCATTAGGAATATGCCCAATAATTTGTGACCCAACCTGTTCAGCGAAATCGGAAACGACCGCCTCGTCATCTAGCATACCCCGAACATTATAGATGATGCCGCCTAATGGCGATCCACCTTTATCTGCGAACTCGCCGATACCTTTGCAGATATTGTTTGCTGCGTAAACAGCAAGATAATCCACCGATGTTACTACATATACTTCATCTGCCAAACCCTTCCTCAATGGCATCGCAAAACCGCCACATACAACATCGCCAAGTACATCGTATATCACAACATCGGGCTTTAGTTCCTCGAAGATCTTCAATCGCTTTAGCAAATCAATGGCAACGATTACGCCTCTGCCTGCACAGCCGAAACCCGGCTTTGGGCCGCCACACTCGCTGCAATACACACCGCTATAACCTTTGTATATGATTTCGTCTAGTTTGATTTTATTTCCTTCTACTAGCTCTTCTAGTCCAAACCGCTCTATTTCCTTATCGCGTGATACATCAAGAATGGTTGGTATCTCGACCTCACCGCACAAGTTTCTCGTGCAATCTGACTTGGGGTCGCATCCAATCATAAGGGTATTAAGCCCACGTTCGGCGTATGCCGCGGCGATATTGGATGATATTGTTGACTTCCCTATGCCACCTTTACCATAGAATGCTATCTGCCTCATTTTTTTCGCACTTTATAATTTACTGTATATCTATTACCAGCACACACCCTCATATATTTCCGCCTCTTTTCGCGCCTTCGCGATCAATCTACCATCTATCACAATCCTGCCAGTATAAGTTAAATTCTCGAACTCTTGCCATTCGGTTACTATCAACACGGCATCGGTGTTAAGCACATCTTCCGGAGGAACATACTCTATCAGAGGAAAAAGCTCTTTGAATGTATCCATCGCCTTGGGATCGTAAGCCTTAACTGTGGCACCCTCTTCTATCAATTTCGCGACAATAGGTATTGCTCTGCTCTCTCTTATATCGTCGGTGTCTGGCTTGAACGCCAAGCCTAAAACGCCTATCGTTCTACCTTTCAAATCAGGAATATGCTTCTTGAGCAGTTCTATCAAGTTCAACGGCTGTTCATTGTTCATACTAACCACCGCTTTAAGTATTTTCGGGATCACGCCAAGTGCCTCTGCTTTTGCTATCAACGCCATGACATCTTTTGGAAAGCATGAGCCACCAAATCCAATACCTGCTCTGAAAAATGATTTGTTTATTCTATTGTCCAGACCCACGCCCTTGAATACATCGTAGGTATCAATACCTAATCTTTTACACATATTACCTACTTCATTGGCAAAGCTGATTTTAGTGGCAAGGAACGAATTACTGACGTATTTGATCATCTCTGCCGTCTTTATATCTGTAATCAGTTTCGGGCACTCAAATGCATTGTAAAGCTCAGCCAGAATTGTCTTTGAACGCTCATCTTCTGCACCCAAAACGATTCTATCCGGCTTGAGGAAATCGCCAACGGCATTGCCTTCGCGTAGGAATTCAGGATTCATTGCAACTCCGAAATCAGTAAAAGCAGCCTTATTAGTGATTCTTTCTAGTGTCTGTTTTACAACTTCTTCTGTGGTGCCCGGTACAACGGTGCTCTTGACAACCACCAGATGAAAATTCGTCTTCTTCTTAAGCGCTTCACCAATATTCTCGGCAGCCGACTTGACGTATTTGAGATCAATAGAAGCATCTTCATCAGAGGGTGTGCCCACGCATATAAATGATAGATCAGAGCTCTCAATTGCCGCCCGAAAGTTCACAGTTGCGTGAAGCCGCACCTTATTTTTTATTATTAGCTCTTCCAGTCCCGGCTCAAATATCGGTGATCGTGCCAAATTCAGCAAATTCACCTTGGTCTCATCTACATCGACCAATATCACATCATGACCAAGCTCTGCAAAACCCGCTCCTGTTACCGTGCCAACATAGCCACACCCGATTACTGCGATTTTCATTATATTAGAATAGCTCCTTCGCCAGTTCGACCAGCATCTTTGGATTTTGCGTTATTAATTCCATCAACAGTGCCCACGGCGTCATCTCCTCTATTTCTACGCCCTTTAAAGAATGAGCAAGCGTGTTGAGATCGTCATCAGAACGATCAAAGAAGAACTCCTTTGCTTTTAAGCCCGTTTCCAGCCGCTTCCCGAATTCAAGTTTCCATCTTTCATCATATTCTGACAATTTCCGCTTTGAAAAATCATTTCCCTGTACTGCCTCCGCAATCACATTTGCTGCTATTTCTCCTGCTAGCATTGCATATAGTATGCCACCTCCGGTCAATGGATTGACCTGTCTCGCAGCATCGCCAACTAAAATAATACCATCTGCTACGTTTTCGTCTGGTGGGCCGCTCAGCGGCACCGCACCGTACATCTCCGCCATGATCTTTCCATCGGGGAACTTATTACGCACAAATCTATTCAGATAGTCAACCGCGCGGTGATTTTCGCCTGACGTGTCTCCTCCTATCCCAATACCTACATTTGCGCAATTGCCGCCTTTTGGAAATACCCATACATAGCCTTTTGGTGCAACTTCGCTGCCCATGTAGAATTCCGAAAAGTTCTCGTTTGGTTCTATATTGCACATCAGGTACTCAGCACCCACAGAAATATTATGTGGTGGCAGTCTCGTGTCAATCCCCGCCCATCTACCTACTTTCGACTCGACACCATCTGCACCAACCACGACATGAGCAAATATGCGTCTGTCCTCACCCATAGAGTGAGTATAAACGCCCTTTACATGCCCGTTCTCTTTAATGACGTCATAAGCTTCTGTTTTAACTCTTATATCTGCGCCTGCTCGTGCAGCTTCGCTTGCAAGGAACTTATCAAATAATCGCCGCTCGAGCACATACCCCACCTCTTCCAGTTTATCGCCGGCCATAACCACTTTCGTGCCATCGGGACTGTATATGTTCGCACCTTTTACTATTGCAGATACCCATTTCTTGTCTGGAACTACGAACTTCTCTATATCCTTACTCACGCCCTCTGCGCATTTCACAGGCACGCCTATCTCTTGATTCCGTTCTATTAAAAGTACATCTAATCCATGCTCAGCAGCGGTTTTCGCTGTTAGGCTACCCCCGGGTCCTGCACCCACAACAACAATGTCATGCCTTTCCTCTTTCATTTGCTTAATATATATTTCATTATCTTAATGTATTAATTAATATAAAAGCTTCATTAACTTAGAAGAGCACCTTCGCCAGCTTGAATAGCATCTTTGGATTCTGCTTTATTAATTAATGCCCTCAACAGTGACCACGGAGTAAACACATTTATTTTTACGCCATCTAAAGAATGAGCTAGCATGTTGAGGTCTTCATCTGAAAGATTAGAGAACAATTCCTTTGCTTTCAACCCGGTTTCCAGCAGTTTTTCAAACTCGCTTTTCCATCTTCTATCGTATTCTAACAATTTCCTTTTTGAAAAATCTTTTCCCTGCACTGCCTCCGCGATCACTTCGCCTGCTATTTCTCCTGCTTGCATTGCATATAGTATGCCACCACCGGTCAAAGGATTGACCTGTCTCGCAGCATCGCCAACTAAAATAAGTCATCCTGCTACGTTTTCGTTTTGTGCTCCGCTCAACGGTACAGCGCCGTATAGCTCTGCCATGACCGTCCCATAGGGGAACTTGTCACGCACAAAAGCATTCAGATAATCAATCGCGCGGTGCTTTTCTCTAGATATGATTTCCCTCCATCAGAATACCTACATTTGCACAATTGTCACCTTTTGGAAATACCCATGCATAGCCTTTTGGTGCAATTTCACAGCCTAAGAAAAAATCCAAGTAATCATTGTTTGGTTCTACATTCCACATTGGATACTCTGCACCCACAGAAATATTATGTGCTGGCAGCCTCGTGTCAATTCCTGCCCACCTGTCCACCATTGACTCTACACCATCCGCACCAACCACGACATGAGCAAATATACCTGTATTCTTACCCCGAGAGCGAACATAAACGCCTTTTGCATACCCTTTCTCTTAATGATGCCATATGCTTCTGTTTTAACTCTCACATCAGCGCCTGCACGTGCAGCTTCACAAGCAAGAAACTTATCAAATATCCGCCGCTCGAGCACATACCCCACGTCTTCCATTTTATTGCCGGCCATAGCTACCTTCGTGCCATCGGGACTGTATATGTTCGCACCTTTCACTACCGCTGATACCCATTTCTTATCTGGAACTACAAACTTCTCGATATCCTTACTCACGCCCTCCGCACATTTCACCGGCACGCCTATCTCTTGGTTACGTTCTATTAAAAGGACATCTAATCCATGCTCAGCAGCGGTTTTCGCTGTTACGCTGCCCGCGGGTCCTGCACCCACAACAACAACGTCATACCTCTCTGATTTCATTTGCTTATTATTTATCTAATTAGCCTAATGTAGTAATTAATATAAAATGCGATTATTGAATCGGGAAAAGAGAATAAATAACGCTAAAAGCGGACGTGAATATGGACGAAGAATTTGAGATCAAAGAATTTACCGTTTATTGGAACGCAGATGAGAGCAAGTTTAAAACGCGGATAAAGAGTTACGACAATATCATGATCGCAGGATTCCCGCCTATGGGCAATGTCATACCGTATCACATAAAGGAGCTCTTAAATGATTCTGAGAAGATATTGGACCTGTATTCCTATAACTTCCCGCCTATGGTGGAAGTACGAGAAGAAGAATTTGAAATCCCGCATGACGAGATTTGGTACAGCGAAGAGAAGAGATTATTCTGCTATGTCGGTAAGTATCTGGAGACCGAATATATACCAAAAACTGCCTATAAACAGGCTGCGGGGTTGGCTTGTCTATCAAAAGCGCTTTGTGTTAATGCGCTTTATACCGTGGGTGTAATCATGCCTACACAAGAGCCTTTCAGAAAGATGCAAGATGAAGAACTAGAGGCATATATAGGCTTTTTCGAAGGCTCGAAGAAAGAAATCCCGAATAGAACAAAGAAGATGACGAGAAAGAATATCGGTAGATATTCCATTATTCGTAAGACCGGGCTCGTACCGGGTTTCGCTTCTAAGCTCGGGATAGAAAGTTATGCCATTTTAGGTACCGGTAAATATCCCGAAGACCTGAGAGCTTGTGCAGGTGCTCTTAGAGCGTTCAAGAGATTATCGGGCTTGGAATTAGAAACGACAAAGATAGAAGTGATGCTTGAGGAAAGTGCAGAAGCCGTTGAAGCGCAGATGAGAGAACAAAAAGAGAGAGCTTCTTATCTGGGCGAAGGAGTAGGAGCAGATCCCTATATGTATGGGTAAATCGCATTCATGAAGCTAAAAGAAGCTTTGAAGGATGTATTAAAAGGTGACGAGCTAACCCGGCTGACAAAATCTTGCGACATCATTGGTGACATAATCGTCATAAAGATTCAGCCGGAATTCGAATCGAAAAAGGCGATTATCGCAACTGCACTGTATAAGATATATCCTCGTGTGAGAACAATCGCTGCTCTTCCGCTTTTCGCTTATACCAATGAGTTATATCGAACAAGGGATCTGGAGGTGATTTGGGGTGATGATAATCTGGAAACTCGGCACAGAGAGAGTGGCTGCGTTTTCGCTGTGGACATAAAACGCGTTTTCTTCTCGCCTCGTCTTTCATATGAGCGGATGCGGATTGCTGATAAGGTTTCGCCGGGAGAAACGATAATAAACCTGTTTTCTGGGGTTGGATGCTTCTCTATTCGCATAGCGAAGATGCAACCAAAAACGATAATTTATTCGATTGATCTGAACCCCTATGCGGTTCTGTACATGACGGAGAATGTGGCTTTGAACAAGGTAGAAGGGGAGGTGATACCAATTCTCGGTGATGCGAGAGCGGAACTGAAGCGGTTAGAGGGTGTTGCAGATCGAGTGCTCATGCCGCTACCCGAAGAAGCGCATTCGTTCTTGCCATTAGCGGTAAGGGCTTTGAATTTGGATAACGGGGATGGCATGATACATTATTACGACGTTTCTACAGGGAAGCGGGGTAATGAGTTATTCGGTCCTGCGTTTGAACGGGCTAAAGAGATACTCTATTCTGCGTTTGGAACGACCGTAGAGATAGGACTAGAAGAACAGCGGATTGTGCGCTCTGTCGGACCCTGTCGGTATCACGTGGTCCTGGATTTGCGTGTACATAAGACGATATGAACGTAGTGTGTGAAAGTTCAAGGGGTTTCTTATTTATTTGATATAAACTATATATGACTCATGGTATTAGCAGGAAAATTATTCGTGGTTGAAGAGGACATTGACCTGCAAGGGATAGCAGCCAAGCTGAAAGGGTTCAAATCAGAAGAGAAATTGGAAGATGCGGATATAACCTTGATTACTGAGATAACGGACCTGCGTTTAGTCGGTGATTCTTTGCATGGGACTTTCAATCAGGATCAACTTCTGGATGTCTATCATCATGGTGAGCGGGTGCAGGTACCAACCACCTCGGAAGCGCCCTTCTTCTTCGTTTTGCGAGCGCAAGGATGTGAAATTGCACTCACGATTATGGATAAGAAAGCGCGGGCTAATAATCTCGCTAATCAGTTGAGCAAAATACTATTCACAACCGCGGGGAAGATAGTGGAAGTGCGGATAGAGCCAGCGCGATTTGAGCGGTTTCATGAAGATAACTTCGAGGATACAAAGATAATCTTCTTCGATGATGTTAATCTACCGAATATCAAAAAACTATCGCTATATGGCTCTGATTTGGGGGATACGTCTCTGTATGCAGACCATTTGAAGCATGGGAAGATATGGTATATCGTATTGAAATCTAAACGGTATGGCTCGGTGGTAGGGCTAACAAGAAATGGTGTTATAACTATTTTCAGTAAGGCTACCAAGGACGATTTTATAAATTATGTGAAGGGGGAGATCATCGATTTGATATAACAGAGACAATGGTGACCAGAAAGAGAACAAAAAGCGGTTCCGTTTCAGGTAAATTCTCGTCTTTTGAGATACCGCAGCTCATGAATCCATATTTGAAGGATGCTGTTGAGTTTCCGGACCTCGACACTTTATCTTCCATTCTTGGGATAAAAAGGGTAGAGGCAGAGAAGATAGTGAAAAGGGCTAATGAAGCCTCAGCGGGATATAAAGTTAGAGATGTCTTCTGCACCATAGAGACGCGGGAAGTAGAGAAAGATATTTTGCAAATCCTCGCCTCTTATACGACAACGAGAAATGGGCGGGACAAGGTTCTTACACTTACGCCATCACGAGATAGTGCAGAATTGCAAAGACGGTTTCGCGCTGTGGAAGAGAGCGCGAAATTGCAGGTACTAGTGGGCGACGCGAAATTAGCGCGAATGCGGGAAATTATTTCTGATGCTGAGATCGCGAAGACAAGCTTTGGAAAAGCACCCCTCGTTGTTAGCCGTGGGACTGGTATAGGTGCAGAGATAAAGAGGATCTATGGCGAGTTCGTGCATGTAGACATTGTAAATTCCACAGCTAAAGCAAAAGAGCTTTTGCAGAAGAACGATAACATTCTGCTAGTCAGCGAAGAGGAAGTGGAAGAGCCGGGCATCGTGAACATAAGTATTGATTCTCTGTCTGACCCCTGCGAGATTTATCCCGAGTTCGTTGTTAATTCGTCCATAGCAAAGAAGAATCTGATAGGTGCGATAATAAACATATTACGTGAATTTGATGTACTCAAGGATTTCTCTCTGTTTAACGGCATCCAGGTAGCCGATTTAGAGACGGTTTTAGCAGTTATAGAGAAGATAGAATCAGTAAGGGGTAGAGGCGAAACGAACTTTGATGACGTGATCTATCGGCGCGAGGAGGAGCTAAACAAAGAAGCAAACAGGATTATGCGAAGCGGTGGCGGCGTAGATGAATTTAAAGGTTACTTAGAAGAGGTATTGCTAAGCATGGCTGATGAATTGTTGCTCCCGAATAAGGATAGAAATGTCCTTTGGGAGAGTGCATATGCGAACTTAGAGCGTGGATTACCGTTTGAATTCTCACGAGAAACGATGGCGCAATTGCGACATCGGTATGATCGTAAACTGGGCGAGCGGCGATATCAGACGTTAAGAGAGTCTGCAAAGCAACTGGAGCGGCATAGAGAAGCAGTGAGTTACGCTATTAAACGGTTCTTCCATTTCGATTTTATGCTCGCAGTGTTGCAATTTAGCCGTGATTTCCAATTGCACTTACCCTCGATATGCGAAGATGGATTTGGTGTGATCACCGGCAGGAATCCATTTCTGGTTAGTGAAGAGCTAAGCGGGAGCGAGAATGTGGTGCCGGTTTCCTATTCTATTGGGCAGGCGGATTTAGGCATCTTCGGCGCTACTCCGCTTCCCGTAGCTATTCTCACAGGTGCGAATAGCGGCGGTAAAACATGTCTCTTGATTATGCTCGCGAGTTCGATCATCCTCACGGAGCTTGGTCTGCCGGTGCCTGCGGAGAGAGCGGAGATACCGTTAATGCCGCTCTACTTCTATCGCCGGAAGATGATAAAGAAGACTGGGTCGTTTGAATATTCGATGCGGGCTTTGAGCCGAATATTCATGCGAGAAGGACCGAAAGTGGTATTAATAGATGAATTGGAGGCGCTTACTGAGCCAGGCGCTATGGGTCGTATAATGGCATCTATATTGAATAACATGCCAAAGGATACTCTGGCTGTTGTGATAACTCATCTGATTCATGAGATATTACCACATATCAGTATGGCGAAGGTGCGTGTTGATGGTATAGAGTCAGAGGGTTTGGATGCTACAGGCAACATTATTGTTGATCGGCAGCCAATGTTCAATCATATCGGGTCGAGCACACCGGAACTGGTGATAAAGAAGCTTTTGGGTAAGGTCAGGAAAGAGGAGTTAAGATCTGTTTATGAAGAGATAATAACGGTGTTGGAGAAAGAACGGCAAGGGTTGACCTGAGCGAGGGACAAGTAATTGCAAAGTGCAAAGTGCAAATTGAAAAATGCGCTTCTCGGTACAATCGATTTTTCTAGTAAAATCCATATGCCCCCTAATTTTATCGCAGAGCACGCAGAGAACGCAGAGACATTAGAAAACCCAAGCGGGGTTTGGAACACACTTAAACTATGCGCCCAAAATCTGCAATCTCCGCGTTGATAAATAGCAACTGGTTTTTTCGATTGTGCCGCGTCTCCAAGTATACTACGGCAGCTTCCTCAAAGCATTGACGTATCTTTTCTCATCAAACGGCTTTTTATTCTTCAAAACTTCGTATATCTCGGTGGCAACTGCACTTCCTATTAATTTCATTGCATCGTCTTTTGAATGACCGTTCTTCAAGAGCCGATCAAAGGTCTCCTTAGTCGCAGGTGGATTATTTTCGCTGATTTGGTTCTCTACCACATCAAGAATTGCTTTCTGTAGTTGTATGTTTACCATTTCTCAACAAAAGCTATTTCTTCATCACTCTTATAACTCTCTTCTTCTTCTTCACCTCTCTCGCCAACTCATCCAAACTTTTCTTCACTCGCTCTTCCTTCACCTGTCTCGATCGTCCATCCCTGTCCAACTCGGTTTTTCGCCGTTCTATCATTCTTAGGACTTCTCTTTTTGCAGGACCGCCTTTCACATCCCTCTTCCGGATGTTGGAAGCGATATTCAATGCCTCTTTTACTTTGCGCTCGGTCAACCCGATCTCACTAAGTTTCTTACCTATGCTATTCATAGCGAGCTCATCAATTCTGCGAAGCACCACGTCCGATTCCGCCTCTTCTTCATCCTCGCCTTTACCCTTACCCTCCTTTGCCAATGTAGATACGATTTTATGTGCAGTTCTAAAAGGTATGTCTGTCGCTCTGACGATAGTATCAGCCAGCTCGGTTGCACTAATAAATCCGATTTGTGTCTGCTTCTCCAGCTTGTCCTTCTTCAATTCCAGTCCTTTCACCATGCCTGTCATCACTAATACCGAAGCAAGGGTGTATTCTGTAGCTTTAAACAGATGTGGTGTAGCCTCCTGCAAATCCCTATTATATGAGTATGGTAACGCTTTGCAGATACTGAGCACGCTCATCAAACACCCATAAACCGTGCCCGCTCTCGCCCTTATAAGCTCTGCATAGTCGGGGTTTCGTTTCTGCGGCATTATCGAACTTCCAGTTACATATTCCGCAGGAACGCGAATGAAATCGAATTCCGAGGTGCTCCACAGTATTATCTCCTCGGCGAGCCTGCTCAGATTCGTCATCAGGTTAGAGAAACAGGAAATCGACTCGATGATGAAATCACGCGATGATACTGCATCCATTGAGTTCTCCAGTATGGAATTAAAACCAAGAAGTTTTGTGGTTTTCGCTCGGTCGATAGGAAAGCCAGTGGAAGCGAATGCGGCTGCTCCTAAAGGACATATGTTTGTATGCTCGTATGCATTTAGAAGCCGGGAGAAATCACGCGATAACGCATCGGCATGCGCCATGTACTGATGTGCAAAGGTAGTTGCTTGTGCATGTTGCAGATGTGTATAACCGGGTATCCGAGTATCAACGTTCGCGGCCGCTTTTTCTATTAACGCTCTTCTCATGTGGTTCACCTCTTTCATCAGTTCTAACAGCTCGTCACGAAGCGCTATCCTTATACATGTCGCCACTTCGTCATTTCTCGACCGGCCGATATGCATCCGGCCGCCCATAGCCTCGCCTATTTCCCGTATTAAAACGGATTCAATCGCAGTATGCAGATCATCGTAAGCGGGAAGTTCGTGCTCGATAAAATCCTTCTCCTTTATTGTAGATAAGAACTTCAAAATCTCTGCCGCTTCATCTTTCTTTATTATCCCTCGCTCTTTTAGCATCACTACATGCGCCTTGTCCACGAGCAGATCGGCGTAAAATAGCCATCTGTCCGATTCCAGTGATTGGATAAAATCCTTCTCTCGCTTCTCCATCTTCATGTCGACACAGTATTTAAGTATATTTTATTGTTAGTGGATATTAATTTTTGTATTTCTTTAACCTTTATAATGGTCAAATTCTCAGAGTTGGTCATTTAGATAAAAAGAGATTAATCGATATGTCAAATAAAGAAGAAATGCTGCGCATAGAAAAAGAAATAAGTGGCTGCAAACGTTGCGAGCTATGGAAGACGCGAACTAATCCGGTTGTCGGAGAAGGCGCGCTATCTGCGAGAATACTGTTCGTTGGTGAAGCCCCCGGCTACAATGAAGACTTAAACGGCAAACCTTTTGTCGGAAAAGCGGGAAAGGTGCTTGATGAGTTATTGGAATCCATAGGATGGCAAAGAGCCGACGTATACATAGCGAATGTTTTGAAATGCCGACCACCCGGCAACAGAAATCCATTAACGGACGAAATAAAGGCTTGCACTCCATTCTTAGATGCACAACTGGAACTCATCGAACCTGCGGTTATAGCAACACTGGGTAACTTCTCATTAGCTTATATCTTTGCTAAATTCCAGGTGAAGCAGGAGAAGATAGGTAAGATTCACGGTAATGTATTTACGGTAAGCACAATTACGGGTATTAAACGAATAATACCGCTGTATCATCCCGCAGTTGTTACTTACAATCCAAAGTTGAAAGAAGTCTTGATCAATGATTTTAAGGTGCTGGCGAAGACAGTAAGACAAGAAAGCTAAACAAATACCGATTACGCATTCAAAAGGACACTTTTACCCGTTTCATATGATTTTATCGCGGATAAAGCGACATGAAGCGTGCTTTTACCTTCTACTCCTGACGGGCTTGGCTCTTCGTCATTCGCGATAGCACACAGGAAATGCTCGAGCTCGTTCCTTAACGGTTCCCGCTTCTCTATTGGTACTTCTATCACTTCCCCTTCTCGCCATATCTCAAGACTTTGCTCTAAATAATCTGCATGTGCCACACCTTCGGTTCCCGTAACTGTGAGTTGCCGTATTTTATGTGGTGTGAGCCAATTTGTCTCCACTACACCCGATTTGTTATCTGCATATAGTAATAGGATAGAAGCATGATCCTCCTTAATATGGAAGCTGTTACCGCCTATTGCGTACACATTCAGCGCGCTTTCGCCGTAAATATGTGTGATGGTGTCTATGTCATGTACCGCTAAATCGATTATTATACCCACATCTCGTATTCTGGGTGGGTAAGGGCCTACTCTTCTACAGGATATAGAAAGGACATGTCCGAGTTTGCCGGCAGATATGAACTTTTTAAGCTTCAAGATCGTAGCGTTAAAGCGTTCAATATGACCGATCATCAGCTTGAGCTTTTCTCGTCTCACTGCCTCTATTATTTCATCTGCGCTATTCAACGAATCTGAAATGGGCTTCTCCACGAGCATGTGTACGCCCTGCTTTACTGCTTTAAGTGCGATCTCTTTATGCAGGCTTGTGGGGACAGCGATGCTAACAGCATCCAAATCAGACTTCAGCAAGTGCACACAATCGTCAAATGCATCCGTATTATATGTTGATGCGATTTCAGCGGTTGCTTTTGCGTTAATGTCCGAGACACCGACCAGCTCAACATCTTGCAGTTCACTGTAAATCCTGGCATGATGATTGCCCATTGCGCCCACACCAATTACACCAACTCTTATGTTTTTCATTTTTTTCGCTCTTACTCAGCCTCCATTTTATCCACGCGCGACAATACATTTTATTGTTCTAGGATCTATATAAAACACCCAGTAGAACTAAAATATGTATCAAACATCTGTCGTTGCTCTGTGGTGTGGTGGCCGGTGTATGCCTTGTGTAGCACGTAATTGGACAATATTGTGCTTAACTTGTATCCCCTATATATTCCATCGCGAAAAAAAAATCGACGTGATCTTGTGGCTGGCTGCTAGCTAAACAATTACCTATTAAATTAGTGCCGCTTCGCCCAAAAGAAAGCTTCCGCGAACAACTATACACTAACGGTTTCACCAACCCTTCCCGTGTTACTGCCATCAGTCCTTCATTCCCACCTATCAAATCAGCAATCGGTGGACTAAAGGAATAATAAATCTTTACAAATGTGCGCCCAACAGGACTTGGCATCAGATATTCATCTCTAAAATCGCGTAACACCGCTATATCATCATGCAAAGGCGTCCCATATGCTGCTGTTGCTATGAAACAAGGTGTCACGCTGTTCGGGCGGCATGGGGTCCCGTCATCGTCAAGACTCTCAGCCCACTCTCCTGTCGCTTTTCGCTCCAGCGTTTTTCCATTTCCGTCTGCACCCCATGACGCCAGGTATGTTACATTGTCCGTCTCAGCACCAGCGCTATTTCGCAAGACTAATGTGTCGCCTGGGTCGTTCGATAGTACAAATGTTACATCTATTACGGAACAAGGTAATGCGCCATAATAAGCATCAATGTATTGGCGTCAATGTTGCATCTACGTATGCGGTTTCGCCTGCCGTCACCCAAGGTGTAACTCCATTTTCATCGATATAGTCGCCTTGACTTAGATCGGGCTTAGCACCAGGAATACCATAATCATCCAGGTCTAAACCCGCTGATCCGACATCGGACCACTCATACTTTGTCCAAAACGACGGGAAATTCTCGAGGGCGTTCATGCCTGTAACCAACTGGCTGCCATGAGATGTATGCTGATATGCAATATGGCGATTGCTTTTTGCCTGTTCAATCCCTGCATCTGGTATCTGCGAGAGATCCGTACAGGTATGATCAATGATGACCGCAGCGGCAGATGCCGCGGGTACTAATGCCCGCATAAAAATGGCGATTGCCAGTACCAATTCCCCCTTTCTTATTTCCATTATCTCTACCGTTGATACACACAATTAAGAAAAAAAAAAGAAAATTTAGTTTAGTTTAGGGCCAGTAATTTATGGGGGGCTTGGTGGCACGGGCACATCGAATAAATCTCGTGGGATCTGCTGTGATAGCTGCGATTCTGTTGGCGTTGCTGATATTGGTGCTAATAGCGGCGTCGGAAACATATGCAAAGAGCAGTTGCTGTATGCCAAAGCCCAGTAACCCTCTCCCGGATCAATATCCTGGGTGAACTCGTAATGATCAACATTCCAGGTGTAGAGGTAAGGATACATCTGTCCTGACGGTTTCGTTACAGTCCCTAGTGGCACGTTTGTTCTTGTCCAAATTGAGCCGATCATGTTCCAGCCACCAATTAAATTCGTGTAATAATCGTATCTCGGTGTGCCTATTACCGTAACGTTTCTGTCCTCGAGCACAAATAGCCAATATCCCACGTTTGTTTCGACTTCTTCTACGAGTACATAAGTTCTAGTATCTGGATCCCAGGCGTAGAGACTGTAGTACTCAGGTCCGAATATGGTATCGGCATTATTATCCAATGGCTCCACCGGGAATGAGATCATGTTCCATCCGGTAAAGAGCTCAAACGTGTATTGGCCTGCGGTCATCGCAATGATCTCGTATTTGTATGTTCCGGTCGTTGCATTGAACGTATATGACGGCGTGGTACGCATATCGATCTGTTCGCCATTGACCACGAATAAGAGCGAATAGTTTGTGGGCACCGCCGCTATATCCTCTGCATTCCACGTGATTGTAACCTCTGAGCTGTCACCACTGTAATCCAGTTGGAAGGGCCAGCTATTCCACTCCACGCTGCCAATGAAGTGCTTTGGTATATAACTGGTGCTCAGTTTCTTAACTAATTGATTCCCCGGATAGTAGAAGTACGCCTGTTGATATGGTGATGGAGGCGCTGGTGGCTCGGGCATATCAAATTCCGGATCAAAGCCATCCGTTGCATTTCCATTCAGTCCGAATTCGGCTACATCTGTTCCAGAATCGCACGTTACCGCTAACCTAACACGCAAATCATCGCAGAGCACCGTTATTGTCCCATTCACATATGCTGATGTGGGGGTTCCACAGGTGTTGGTCACCCTGATTGTGTAAGGGAAGTCACCGCTGGTGTCAGAAGGCGGAGCAGCATCCATTGTGAACGTCTTGCATGAGCCAGAGGCTATGTCCCCTAGACCTGTTGTGTACAGATTAAGCCAAGTCGGACCAACTACTTTGCTCACTGTCACACCTTCAACAATGCCGCCACTTGCGGAAACACCAACCGTTCTATTAGCTGAGTTACCACAGATTATCGTTGTGTTCCAACTCGTTGGATTGACAGTCATGTCGCCACAGATAGGAGATGCATAGTATTCCATTAAGAACTCATCCCACTGGGTATCAATAGCAAATGCTGTACTGTCATACGAAGCTAAATAATCCACGCCTTCTAGCGGGAAGTATATGGATAACCCATGCTCATCTGGCGCCCCTGAGCCATGTGCCTCTGCATAGACAGCAATGTCCACACTATCCATCACCGCTTGCGCATCTGCTGTAGCACCTGGAACATCTGTCTCTATATTTTGGGCGAAGTGGTACAGGTCAATGTAATAATCGTAATGAATTTGTACTGTTTCACTTCTAGCTTGTTGTATCTGCGTCAGATTACCGGCATTGATTTCAGCGATTAATGCTTCTGCAAGGTTATCAACTGCTGTAACCAAACCGGAGAAGTTGCCATAGTCCACTGCTGATTGTGTCTCACTTCCGATAGGACCATAAGATTCTATGTAACGTTGGACGATTACCGCACCTAAAGTGCGCGGCGTCATTGCTGGCGTTGCATTCAAATCAGCGAGTATCGTATCATATGGCCAGCCGTCATTCGGTTCTGAGTCCTCCGAGCCAACACTTATTCCTGCATTTGCATCCACTTGATATACCACCTCCACCATATGCATAAAACAGGCATCATAACCTAGCAGGTCAACATATTTCCCTGTCAGGGCTTGCTTTGTCTCTTGCAGCGTAAGGTAGTCACCGCCACTCGTGTCATCATAACAAACTCCTCTTCCTATCTCTGTACCATCATGTGTCTCATCACCCGCCCACGGCACCCACGTCTTCCAGCCGGAGCCATGATTCCAAAGAATCAATGCATAATTATCCGCAGGGAAATAGTTAGTCGTCCACGACACGAAATCTGCTAATGTATTTGGATCGCCCATATTACATTCACCGAGATCTTCTATTGCATTCGCGGCCGTAGGTGTCATCCCAGACGTTATAAGGAATCGCTTACAGGTGGTCCAATCATCATATGAACTGTCATAGCCTGGTATTCGGTCAAATTGCGCCACTATATTCACATCACTGTTGGAGCCGACAGAAGACAGTTCCATGAAATCATCAATCCCTGCTTCTTCTAAGCTGTTATCTGCGTCAAGGTACACCATGAATGTCCATGATGACTCGACTGTTGGAATATCGACCACACATCGGATCATATAGTTTTCATATTCCCATATATACCATTTCTCAAGCGTACCATTATAATCCCATGATCGTCCATGGCTTGGTGGACTCTCATCATAGCATAACGCCTCACAGTCAGGACCATCAAGTAGCTGTTGGTATAGGATGTAAAAGTCACCACTTGTTATCGAGATGTCCAGTCCCAAGAGGTCCACATAACACCAACCCCCTTCTGTCGCCGTATGACAAATAGGTCCGCCCAGACACGTGCCTGGTTGCCCGTCTAGACCATCGTCATCATACACATATACCGCAAACTCTTCGTGTGTTCCATTAGGCCAAAAGCAGATCTTCGCTGTGGTTATCTCTGCCGGATACGATGGTGGTGTGAATCGCACTGCAAATCCGTTGTCAGCATCAAACATATAGTAAGCATTCTCAGCTACACCATCATCGTATAACAACTCATTTAGTGCTCTCTCGTCCGTGAAAGCCATCGGTTCAGAAGGATTTAGCTTCTCCTTATACGGTCCAGAAGGTTTTAGCTCCTCCTTCTGATCCACTGGAGTTACACTCGCCTTTGCAGGTGATCCCGCCGATACAAAGTTCATTGTCAGTGCCATCAAAAGCACGACTGTAATAAAAACCGCAAAAACACTACCGCTCATTTTCATTCTTCTTCTTCCCCCCTTCTTTTTTCTTCCGCCAAAAAGTAATTAAGTAACTATTAAATTCCAGATAGTTTTTTTTGTATATATATACTAGTCCCTTTTCACATGGGTGTTAGTATTCTTCCAGAACTATGGGTTATCTATCTACAGTTAAAAATCACAAAATACCATATCCAACCGTTTATCCCACAAACCGCCTCGTGATATCCACTGCAGGTTTAACAAAACCAGTTCTTACTGCGGTTCCCAACCATTCATTATCCCTTACCAGAGCAGCAATCGGCGGGCTCAGCGTATAATATGCTTTAACAAATGCTCGCCCAGGTGAATTCGTGATCAGATATTCATCCCTAAAGTCTCTCAGAATGTCTATATCATCATGCAACGGCGTGCCATAGGCTGCTGTTGCTATGAAGCAAGGAACTACTACAGTCCAAACCCATGTCTGCATGTCTGTTCCATTCTCATTGCTTACAATCGCAGAAACGTTCCAGGAGCCATTAACTGCACTCTTATTCATATAATATGCTTCTGTTACGCTTTCATTTGTCTGAACACTCGAACCGTTTATCTGCCAACTAACATTTACTAACTGATTGACTGCGACACTAAACGTCCTTGTTGCACCTTCGAGATCGCTAACGGACAATTCCGGATCATAGTATGTAATTTCCGGCGGTGGCGTATAATATTTCATTAAGAATTCATTCCACAGGGTATCAATAGCGAATGCTGTATTGTTATAAGAGGCTAAATAACTACCCTCCGCTAACGGGTAGTATATGGATAACCCATGCTCATCTGGCGCTCCTGAGCCATTCGCCTTCGCATAGACGGTAGTGTTTACATTAGCCATTACCGCTTGCGCTTCCGACGTCGCACCCGGAACATATGTCTGAATCTTTTTGGCAAAGTCGTATAGGTCAATGTAATAAGAGTAATGAATTAGCTCTGTTTCGCTCCTAGCTTGTTGTACCTGATTCCAATTACCAGCATTGATTTCAGCGATTAATGCTTGTGCAAGATTATCAATTGCTGTGACCAAACCGGAGAAGTCACTATAGTCCACGGCAGATTGTGTCTTGGCAGAAGTAGGGCTATAAGACTCGTTGTAACGCTGAACGATTACCGTACCCAAAGTGCGCGGCGTCATTGTTGGTGTCGTCCCAGTTAAATCAGCGAGTATCGTGTCATATGGCCAGCCGTCATTTGGTTCTGAGTCCTCCGAGCCAACACTTATTCCCGCATTCGCCTTCACTTGATATACCACCTCAACCATATGCATAAAACAGGCATCATAACCTAGCAGTTGGACATATTTCCCGGTAAGCGCTTGCTCTGTCTCTTGCAAGGTAAGGTGATCATCATTTGTAACATCCTGACAAATCCCGCGAGTAAATCCTGCATCTTTCGCGTCTTTTATGTCATCCGCCCACGGAACCCAGCCATTTATGGATTTCCAGCCATCACCGTGGTTCCATAGGATCAGGGCGTAATTATCAGCAGGAAATTCCGTCATCGTCCATTCCACGAAATCCGCTAAAGTATTTGGGTCACCCATATTACATTCGCCGAGATCGCCAATCGCATTCGCGGGTGTAGGTGTCATCCCGGATGTTACATGGAACCGCTTACATGTCACCCAATTGTCATAACTAGTAACATAGCCAGGTATTCTGTCAAATTGGACCACTATGTTCACATCACTTGTGGTGCTGACAGAAGACATTTCCATGAAATCGTTAATTCCTGCGCTTTCTAAGTTGTTATCCCCATCAAGGTATACCATGAATGTCCATGATGATTCGATTGATGTCTCATTCAGCACGCATCTGATCATATAGTTCTCATCTGGCCATGTATACCATTTATTAGTAGCACCATTATAATCCCATGATCGCTCATAGAGCGGCTGATCATTATCATAGCATAAAGCATCACAGGTAGGATTTTGAGGATCCGGACAATCAACTAGCTGCTGGTATAGAATGTAAAAGTCACCACTTGTTATCGAGAGGTCCAATCCTGAAATGTCTACATCGCACCAACCCCCGTCTGACGCAGTATGGTGAATTGGTCCACCCAGACACGTGTCTGGTGCTCCACCTAGACCATCGTCATCATACACATATACCGCAAACATCTTGTGAGGGGTATCAGGCAAAAAGCAGATCTTCGCTCGGATTATCTCTGCCGGATACGATGGTGGTGTGAATCGCACTGCAAATCCATCAAGAGCATTATGCATAACATAATTACCGTTAGCCTCAGCGTCATCGTAGCTTATCAGATTTAGTACTCGCTCCATCGGGAAAGTCATCGGTCCGGAAGTATTCAGCTTCATCTTAGATGGTGCTGCAGAAGTAGTTAGTTCCACCTCCTGTTTCTCTGGTGTTACCTTCATCTTTGCCGGATGTCCTGCAGATACAACGTTCATTGTCAATGCAATCAAAAGCATAACTGTAGCGACCACCGCAAAAACGTTGCCCTTTGTTTCCACTTTTATCCTCTTCCCCTTTCTTTTTCGGCATACCCAAAAATGTAGACCACAGTAGGTAACCCTTGCCCGTACTAGTATATATTTTTTTTTATTATATCACAAGCCCGCAGTTTGCGGATGTCATAAGCAAGAATGACGGGTTGAAGACGGTTGTAAGTGTCGGTCTGGTTGAGCCTTTAGTGTATACCACGGGGATGGTTGTAGGCTGAGTTCAAAAACCCGCTTCTATCTTCAATCCGCATTCTCCTGTTTTCACTTCCATTACAAGAGCACCCGCAATATCGAGCGCGGTTTTTATTCTAGCCCCTGACTCGTTCGGCAGCACTAAGACCGAACCTACACCGCCCATTTCGTCCAACCCTCCTGCTCCTGTTACTTTCGCACCCAAGGCGCCCAACGCCTGTGACACCTTCACGAGTTCGCTTAATCGTCGTGGCACCACACCTATTGCATCCAGCAAGCCATGATTCATGTACATAAGCGTACCAAAATTCACTAAATCATCAGCTTCTATCGCCTCGATTGCATGTGCTGTTATCTCATCTGCGGCATCGAAGATATAACCAAAGACCGTATTAAAATTCTCCTTCCGCTTCTTAACCTCTTCAACAACCCTTTTTGTCTTTAACCCTATTTCAGACGCTTTTTCGGTGGCCATACTCAAAGATATGCTGCCTATAGTTCCAACGATCAAATCTAATCCCGCTAACGGTAGCCGCTTCACTTCGTTTCGGTCTACCAGCACATACCCACCATAGGTGGAAATTGCAGTGTCAATGGGACTGGCTGCGCCCTGGACCGTGAGTTCAACCTGATGAGCGTCATTTCTTATCGCTTCTAAATCGCCGCTTAGCCCGAAATACGCTTTGAGCGCAGCGATAGTAGCAACACAAGTAGCTGCTGAAGACCCTAACCCGGCAGAAAGCGGTATTTCTGACTTGATTTCTATTTCTACTCCGCCCCCGCTTAGTCCATATCGCTCTTCAAGATATTCGATCGATTCCTTAACGTATGCAACTGCTTTCGTTGCACTATCATAATCCTTATAGGGGTATGCTTTCCTTGCTCCCACGCTTATATCTAGCTCCAAGCCGAAAGTAGGTATGTTATCGATTTTCACGTGATACCCGTCGCCTTCTCTGTCCGAAACCACTACCGTAAGCCGCCGATTTATCGCCGTCGCTAAAGCCCGCTTACCATAAACCACAAAATGCTCGCCAAATAGTATTACCTTTGCCGGGACAGATGCACGTATTTTTTTCGCCATTTGCCTATTACCCCCAAGAGATATATAAATAATCCTTTTGTTAAACTGTATTGTTAGTGAAGCGTTAGAAGAGGAAACAGATCATAGAGTGTATCTATTCTCTCGCCACCTTCCGGTTTCGCCCTAACACCCACAACAGCACAACCTGCGGATTTGGCAGCCCGGAAATCTATTTCAGTGTCTCCTACAAGTATCACGTTCTCCGGCTTTAATGTTAACTTCTCACATGCAGCCATCACCATTTCAGCATCAGGCTTACCTTTTTTCACGTCATCGCCTGTGACAATCACGTCAAAATGATTAGAGAGCTGGAAGTGCTCAAATATACCACGAACATTCTCTTTGGGTGTGTTCGTGACTAACCCTACTTTAAGCTTATACTCGTCTCTTACACGGCTCAAAACCTCTTTTGTGCCTGGAAAGAGCTCAATAAGCTTTATTAATTTCAGTTGCTCAGTGATGCAATACTTCCCCGCTTCTTCACTTAGATTCAAATCCGCTAGATTATGCTCCAGGTCGGGGCCCCAGCATTTCTCCCTGAATTCTGCTCTGCCCATTTCTTCCTTATCATAAGCTCTTAACATCTCATTAAACGCGTGATACCAGCTTTCAAATGAGTTTATTAGTACACCATCAAGATCAAACAGGATTGCTTCAATCATTCTCATCGTAAAATATTTGGTATTACTATATCTTATAGCATTAAAAAAATGGTTTTAAAATGATAAATCCTTTTTTACTTTACTAATGTCCAAATTCTTTGACCTCCATGTGCATGCGTATCCGGAAACCGAAGTGCCCGCAGAGGAGTTGCTTCGAGTTGCGAAAAGATATGGCTATACTGGCATTGTAATAACAAACCATGATGATACGGTGGGAAGTGATTTAAAATCAAATTCAGGCTTCTGTGGTATTGAAATAAGGGCAAATTCGGTTGCGGACTTAAAAAGGAAAATAAAGTTATATCATGGTAAAGTAGCAGTATTAGCAGTTCATGGCGGTAATGATAAAATAAACAGGGCTGCGTTAGAGGATCACCGTGTGGATGTACTAGCACATCCCAGTGGCGAGAATAGAGAAGGGGCTTTGAACCAGGTATTAGCGAGATTTGCTGCTAAGAACGGTGTTGCAATAGAGTTCAACTTGAACGCAATAATACAGAGCAGAAGAGGTGAGAGAGCACGAATGCTATTGAAAATGCGATCGAATTTGAAGCTGGTACGGAAATATAAAGCCCCACTGATTTTAACCAGCAATGCACGCACAATCTATGATTTACGGGCACCAAGAGAGATGATTGCACTTGCATCCTTATTTGGGATGGAGCGAGAAGAGGCTGCGAGTGCATTAAGTGATTTCCCACAGGGTATATTAGAGAAGAGATGGAAAAGGGAGAATGATGTGGTGGTACTAAAAAATGAAAACAAGAAAATAAATTATTGACACAGATTAACGCAGATTGATACAGATTATATGAATCAACAATGTCAAACTTAAATTTAGTTTAGAAAGTCCGCGTAAATCAGTGTAAATCAGTGTCTTTATCAGAATGTAGTTATACCTTATATACAAGAACAATGTGCAAAAATCAAACTAAATTTGCATTTTACGCCATAATGTGTCTCGCATTGCTGATTCCATCTTCGCTTCGTGATAGGAGACGGTATCTCGTGTTTGAGTGGTTAAGTGAGCGGGGGATAGATAAATGGACATTGCTAAGCGAGATACGGAACTCTATTTTTTCGTTATATGGCGATGTGGGTGCAAGTGAAAGTAAGATGAGGCTGATAGAATACACTAACGCGGAAGATACCGCTGGGGGCATGGGCATCCTGAGGTGTGCTCATGATAAAGTCGAGGAAGTAAGGGCGGCATTAGCTTGTATTCATTCGGCAAATGAAGCAAGGCTGAGTATAAGAGTAATAGGCATCTCGGGTACGATAAAAGGGGCCACTCGCCTGTTGCGATAGGTATGCACTGTGAAAATCTTGTGTGCTCTCTACCCTTGCAGTTCAAATGCGGCCTTTCAACATCTCTATATAGGTTGCTAGATCATTTCTCGTTATCACGCCTATGTAATTCCCACTTGCCGCCTCCACCACGGCAAAAACGTTCTTTTTCGCTTTTAGCATCCGCTTTAGTGCGTCCCCCACCTCTGCCTCTTCTGAGATAACATCACTAACTCGATCAAATGAACCAGTAACATCAGAAACTTTGAAAGTGTAACGCTGTTCATTAGACAACGCCTTTAGTTCGCCAAAAGTTACAAATCCTTTTGGTTCACCGCTTGCCCCCACCACTGCATATTCGTATGTTTTCTCTGCAAGCATCTTATCCGACAACGCCATGATTGGTGTATCGTCCAGCACGCATGTGTGTTCTGTCCGCATCACGTTTTTTACCTTTATTCCCTCTAACAGGGCAAAAGTGGTGGTAGCACGTTCTTCTTCTGTCGCGGCGGTATACAAGAAAAAGGCAATAAAGATCAGAAAAAGATTAAAAGGTGCTCTTACTTCTCCTGTTGAATAAAACCAAAAGGGGTCAGGCATAAGTCCCACTATAGCCATTATAATAGCAAATATTTTACCCACGAACACTGCTTTCTTCGTCGCTTGTATAAATGACATTCTTTTAGCTAGCAATGCTCTTAGAACGCGGCCACCATCCATGGGGAATGCTGGTAACAAGTTAAAAGTGCCTAATACCAGATTAAGATACCCGAGGCCAAATAAGAGGGCCTGAGCAGGATAATAAATGGGCAAATTCACGGTGGTTAGGCTAAAATAAGAGAGAAGAAAAGCTCCGCCTAGGGCAAAGCTCATCGCAGGTCCGGCAATTGCTATCCGCCATTCCTTCCCCGGCTCCTTTGGTATATCATCCATCATCGCTAAGCCACCGAAGATGAAAAGAGTAATGGAGTGTATTTTTGCACCATATCTCATTGCAACGTATGAATGGGACATCTCGTGGAGTAAAACGGAGAAGAAAAAGAGAATTGTGGCCAGTGCAGAAAAGATATAGCGGTAGTGCAATGATAAATTTTCTATATCGCCTAATCCGACAGGCTCTGAAGCTTCTGCAAACATCAGTACGAATACAGGTAAGATAAACAAAAAGGAGATATGCAATCGTATGGGTATGCCGATGATTTTACCAACTTGTATAGATGCACTCATTGTTTCTTCGTTAAGTTAGCCCATTAAGTATATATTGTATTTAATCATAAATAGAGATTATGGAACTAGAATTGTCATCCTTATATGGGCAGGATTTGTACACGGATAGAGGGATTTACGTCGGTAAGATAGAAGATGTGAGTGTAGATATAAAAGAGAAGCGGATTTCGGGACTGGCAGTGAGGAATGTAAATCCAAATGCGTTCGAGGTAAGCAAGGATAAGGGCGTAATTATCCCATATCGATGGGTAACGGCAATTGGTGATGTCGTGCTGATAAAGCATGTCAAGAGAAGAAGAGCGGATGTGGTGGCCAAAGAAGAAGAAGGAGAAGGAGAAGGGGGAGAGAAGGCGGTAGAAATATAGAGAAAAAAAGAACAGGGGATGAAAGGTCAGAACCAGGCGAGACATAAATATAAGGCCCGAGATAGGGAGATATACGCCGATATGAAGGCCATTGCACCTTTGTTCGTGCGTGCAGATGGGCGGAATTTCAAAGGGGTCTTAAGCACATTTGGAAAACCATATGACGAAAGGCTCGCGAAAGGGATAGTAAAGGCAGTAGAGCTATTATTCTTAAATAGCGGATTCAATCCGAAACTTGCATACCTCTTTTCTGACGAGATAAACCTTTACTTTGACGATGTACCATTTAAAGGTAGGATAGAGAAGTTAGATTCTGTACTTGCGAGCTTTTTGGCGAGTGCTTTAACTATCATTTTGGATTTTAAGGATGCTATTGCGTTTGATGCGAGAGTGATACCTGTTTGCGGCGAGGAAGCAGTTTTGGAGTATCTCGCGCAGCGGCAGGCAGAAGCATGGCGGAATCACATCAATGCATATGGCTATTATGGGTTGCAAGATACAGGACTAAGCGAGAAGGAAGCAGAGAAGCGATTGAAGGGGCTGAAGGCGGCGGATGTGCATGAAATGCTTTTTCGTTTAGGGATTAATCTAAATGAAACGCCGAAATGGCAAAGAAGGGGTATCTTGATTGCCCGGCAGAGGTATGAAAAGGAAGGTTATGATCCCAAATTGGCTGAGAAGGTTACTGCTACTCGTTACAAAGTCGTTTCGCTTTGGGACCCGCCCTTATTCAGGTCGGAAGAGGGGCGGAATCTGATACACCAACTCGTAGATAACATGGATGAGCTGTAATTGCTCAAAATCTTGTGGATTTTGAGCACTTAATTGCAAAATGCAAAATGCAAATTGCAAACTATAAAACGGGAATGGAACTGGGCTTTTTTGATTTCGGATTTTAAATTTTAAATTTTAAAAGCCCATTAAGAAATGGGGCTATAATGGGCCCGAAGGGATTTGAACCCTTGGCCGCCCGGTTATGAGCCGGGCGCTCTAACCGTACTAAGCTACGGGCCCCTTTGATATTATATAACCCTTTTTTATATAAATTACTTGTTAGCGAGATTATAAAAAGCAGCATATAAAAGCAAATTTTCATCGCAAATCTTTTAGTCATAAGAACGCAATGAAGATACATGCCACTATGGATTTTCTTCATCATCGTCAGTTTCCTTCTCGGCCTCTCTATCTCATTCCTTATGAGCTACAAGTTCCAATGCATAGAACGGGTTCTTTTCTCGTTCGTCGTTGGAAATGCGATAACAATATGGGCTACTTTCCTGCTTGCATGTCTAAAGGGATCGTTAAGCATTGATATTATACTCATTAGCATCGCCATATACATTTTCTTGTCCGTCATGCTCTTTAGAGTCTCAAAAGAACCAGTAAAAGCAGCTTTTACGGATTTGAAGAATAAAGCAGTTATTATTTGGCATGACGATAAACTCACCCTCTCTTTTCTTATGCTCATTCTGCTGTATTTGTCGATTATGAACGTATACGGTGTTTTCCGCATTGCGGAAATGGGCAACATATACGCATTTCACACTGTTTGGGCTGATTATCCTTTTCATACCTCCATCATTACCGCTTTTGTTTACCGCGCCGATTTATCATTCCCGCTGAGTTATCCGCAGTTCTTACATATCGAGATGCACTATCCATTCCTCATGGATTTCTATTCCGCGATATTAATGAAAGGCGGTTTGGACCTCAGGGGTTCTCTTATCATCCAAAACATTTTATTTCAAGTTTCCTTCTTTGGGCTGTTCTTCTTCCTCGCTTACAAATTGACGGGCATAAAGAAACTAGGGGCATTAGCTACGTTTATTTTCATCTTCGCCGGGCTCCCTGCAGGTCTTCAATCAGTAAATATCCACTTTCTGAACCCGATATACGCAGTATTAATGCCACAAAGAACGGCAATGATCGGTATGGGCATCTCTTTTGCCGTCTATATCCTTCTATTACACGCATTATTTACTGATGTGCGGGATACACCGCGACAAGCATATTACAGGGAATTAATTCTTGCCGGTCTGCTTATCGGCTTGCTGCCGTACATACACGCACATTCATTTATGGCGACTGCATTTGTCGCGCTATTCCTTTCTGCTGTTATGAGTCTAAAAACCCGTAATTTATGGGTCTTCCTTTCTTTACTCGTGCCGCTAATTCTGCTTTCTTTACCACAGATAATGAGCATAAGAACAGGCGTATCAGCAGATTTCTTCGTCTTTTTCCCCGGTTGGACAGAAGGTAACAGGAACATGATACTGGGCTTTGATTGGACCTCCATCGCCACCACCGTTCTTTCCATCGCAAAAACCATTACAGTAATGCAAATGTTCTGGGCGCTCAATGCGGGCGGGCTCATCATCCTGCTCTCGTTAGGTTTTTTAAAAGCAGATAAGAAAGCAAGGCTATTTTATCTGCCATTTTTGCTCCTTTTCGTCATTGCGAACTTCGTTAAATTCCAACCCTGGTATTTTGACAACTATAAGATATTCATATATTGGCTCGCACTGAGCGCAGTGATGGCGTCGTTGGCTACATTATGGGTAACTGACTTTAGCAAACGGACTTATAAGATACTCGCTACTGTATCGCTCGCTATTTTGATCCTCGCTTCTACTTCTTTTGGGTTAGTAACACACGTAGCAATGGTAGATGATAGTTACGTGATTTGGACAGAAGAAGAGACAGAAATTGCAGATTGGGTACGCGCGAATACGGCATCCGATGCGGTGTTCTTAACCGGAAGCGCGCACAATCATCCTATACCCTCGCTGTCTGGGAGGCCGAGAGTGATGGGTTACGAGGGGTGGCTGTGGTCTCATGGCATAAACTGGGGAATGATTAATGCAAGGAAGAACGATGAAATGGCGATGTTCGATGGGAACTATGGACTTATTACGGACTATGGTGTGGATTATGTCTGCATTGGGCCATACGAGCGGGCTTTCGCAAGGGCTAACCACTTCGACATAAACTATTCTGCCTTTGACGATGATACACGATATGATTTAGCATATGGTGCGAGTGGTGGAAGATGGCGGATATATGAAGTCAAAACGTGAGAAGAGGGGGTAGGAAATAGACAAAAATCATGTCGTGACTTTACTTAGATTTACGAACGAATTTCTCGTTGCACAGCGAGAGCGTATTCAACAACAGAAGGAACATTACTAGCCTTGGCAGACACAATCGCCTCTTGGAGGTATTTGTCACATGCGTTTAAGTCATTCAGTGCATGCGATACTCGAGCCAGCTCACTACAGGTATAAGCCAAGCCCATGTTCTCGCGTTCTTCAATGTATAGTTCCCTTGCTTTGATGTAATGTGTCTTTGCTCGTTTGAACTCTTGACGGGCACGCTCTAAGTCGCCCAGGGATTGATAAACATTAGCCAAGCCCAGATTAGCCCTTTCCTTACGGTAGAGCTCGATGGCGTCCTTATAGTGCCCTTGTGCTTCATCCACCTTTCCTAATCGACTCTCAAGGTCACCAAGACTTTTTATCGCGTTGGCCAAGCCCAGATTATCCCTTTCCTTACGGTAGAGCTCGATGGCGTCCTTATAGTGCCCTTGTGCTTCATCCACCTTTCCTAATCGACTCTCAAGGTCACCAAGATACTTGCTGCTATGAGCAATAGAGAGAGTGAGTCCATTCGCTGTTTGTAGCTTTAGTAAGTATAAAAGGATCTCTTGACCCAACAGAACATTAAACTGGTAATAATTGTATAGGTAAAAACTTAAATTGGAGAGCTTGCGAGGCCAATCACCACCTAAAGAGCCAGCGAAGAAGATAAAGTGATGCATGTTGGGAAATTCAGTCAATAATAAATCGAGCGTGGTCATGTGTGTTTCATCACACATGTGTTCGTAAGCTTCCTTAGCTACCGAATTAAAATACGGATACACCATATCCGCCAGCATAAGGCTATTAAGACCATCTTCTTTTCTCTTTGCTTTGTCGAGTATGAATTGGCGCAAAGGGGCAAGCATCAGAAGAGTCCCTTGAGAGTCTACATCAATAATGTTCAGCCGAAGAAGGACCTCCCGCATTTCCTTTGCTACTTCTATGTCTCTAAATAGCATTTCCCAAGCGGAGACCGATAAACCTTCAGGAAACAGCCCCATGACTCCCCAAAGCTCTATTGCCTCTTGTAACTCTTTAAGTACTGCATTAAAGGAAAGCGAAAGCGAAACTTCCAGGTTTGATAGCGTGTCTTCTTGACCACGTGAGAGTTTTGCCAACCAAACCGAATATTTGTTCCAGCCGTCACGAAGGAGTGTAAAAGAGCCATATTGATATGCCTGAGCTGCGACTAGAACGATGGAAAGCGGGTGGCAACTCAGATCCTTTTCTAAGAACACTCTAAGTTCTTCGGAATCTTCTAATATTGATCCAGCATCACTCCGCTTCCATTCCTGCAAAAAGAGTTGGACCGCCGCTTCTATGCCTAATGATCGAATCGGAATATTACCGGCGATACGGGGAAGGGTTTCTCTGGATGATGCGAGGACACGTATTCCGGGAATTCCGGCAAGCAGTGTGAGCAGCTCGATTGCCGGTTTGTCGGCAATCACATCCTCTAAATTGTCCAAATAGATAATGCCCTGCTCTGTCCTTATTGCGTCCAGAAACACATCCCTACCTGCAACTTGACTGAAGCCAAAGGCTTCAACCAAACGGGCGAGAAAACCTGCCTCATCTCGAGCTTCCGAGAGCTCTACGTAGTAAACCCTTTTGCCTGTATTAGCGAGAAGATACCGCTTGATCGCTTCCTTGCAAACCTCGGTCTTTCCTATACCCGGAGCACCTTTCACACTACATATCTCAGGTGAAACAGTAACTGTTGCAATCTTCTCATCACTGCTGAGGTGTCGGACGATGTTTTCAATTTCTTCTCTCCGCCCATAGAAACCACTTCTATGCGATAATAGTGTATCATGCGCACCGTAAATAAGACGATTTCTCGTTAATTGTGGCTGACCTGGTCGCATGCGCGGAGGAAGTTGTTCAGTTAGATATTCCAGGAGCGGTTCGATTAAGTCATGCCGTCCCTCGGGATACCAAATGGGACGAATACCATGTTTGGACAGGTAACGGGCTTTTTTACTGAGTTCCCCGTCTTGGGATGGCTTCTCGACAATAGCATAGTGCGCTATTGACTGATGATTTTTAACCACATTTCCTAAAATAGCCATTGTGCGGTCTTGATTTAGACTGCAGCCCAAAAATAACACCGGTCGGCTTATCAACATTTGACACAGTAAACTTGGTAAAACATTCACCAAGTCAATTTTAAAAGGATCGGAATCACCATAGTGCTTTTTGTAATCTGACCGGGTAAGTACACGATCTGTACTATCTTCGACATCACCATGAATTTTTAGAAGAAAACTCCTATTCTGGTGATACGCTTTAGTGACCATATCACTCTTCGCACCCCAGACTACGTATTCAAAAGGGCGACCCGCATTTTTGAAGACCCTTTCCAAGAGGTGATCGAAGTTAGTAGTGATGATCGGCCCCTTAGTAAGTTGCGGTAACAAAGAAACCACACCTTTGAGTTCCTTGTCTTCGAGGATGTGATTGCCAAAGGCGTTTTCAATGTCATCGTGAAAAGCACGATGACCTAACGCCTCTAACAAGTCTTCCGCGGCTTCTTCGTATTCGCCTGCCTCGATACGTTTCTTGACTTCATCATTGATGCGCGCTTTTCGTCCTTGAGCTAAAAGAAAACCGGTCCATCCGGGGAAACCAAAAGGGATGGACAGCCCAGCACCAACAAAAGGGATAATGCCCAGAGTTGTTTTTAGCTGTTCCAAGAGTCTGTAGAGATTTTCACGATTTCCCTCAATCTTTTCAATCTTGCTAATCCGTTCATCTTGAGTCAGCATAGTACATTGTCTACCGAGATGGTTTTTTATTTTCTTTTTGAAGATAAGAGGGAATCAATAAAAATCTTTAAAGCGCAATTATTGCGCTCTTATCTAGCCTCTTTTATTGCCCGTCACTTGTTTTGGTAACCTACCCTGTAACCTCCCATGTTAGCCTGCTTTCGAGGAGGTAATTCCATAAGAAGGCGCAAAGGATACCAAAAATATTCGAGATTAGGTAATATACGTCCAGATATTCGGTTAAGAGGTAGAGAACACCAATGTTGATCACTAATCCACCGGAACGCCACAGGTTGCTTTTTAGGATACGTACAATGAATTGTTTCACACCTCTCGTTTTTTTTTCCTTGAATGTCCACCGATCGTTTAATAGAAATTGTAGTAGTATCCCGATTTCAATAGCAATTGCTGATGAGTAGAGGTAATATATCCCCGCAAGGTCAGTAAAGAGCCATAGTAGTATTGTATTAATCACGGCACCGATAACACCCACGATCGAGAATCGAATAAGACGAATGAAATCCCGCTTAAGTGCGTTTTGTGGTGCGATTTTTTCCATTTTCTTAGTTAATGTATAAAATAAATTTTGTGCACAAAAATCAAAACAAACTTTTAAAAAAAGTTCAATCAAAAACGCTTCCGCTATTCACTCTCGCGAGGGACACCCCGCCACTGTTGGCCTCTGCACCGATACAAGTCACATACCCCGTACTTAAGGTACAAGGCCTGTACTTGAGCACGACCGCCGATGACTTAAACTACACCGCTGTTACAGGTATGTCACAGGAATATAAAAGCTTTTCAATTTTTTATTTTTGATGTTTTTCTCCAAAAAGTTTGTTATAGTGCGATGTGTACCATGTTTTGTGATTTTTTGCCTTTTCTTCGGCTATCACTGGAACAATATCTGCCTTCTCGTAACCCTTCTGCCCTGATATATACTTCTCTACCACTTCCCCGCCATGTCTATAATCTCAATATCAAGCTCTTTGCAAGTTTCCCTGATGATTTCTTCTGCCGCTTCAGCAACTTCACCCTCCAATACCTTCCCGCGATACTTCGGCGGAAAAACAAGAATTTTATCCCTGTAAAGTTTTCAAACGGGGCATGGAGCATTAAGATCAAATACAACATTCAATTCGTAATTCGTAATTCGTAATTCGTAATTCGTAATTGATAATTCGTAATTAATTGATTGAATGAGAACCCCTAAATAAGTTTGGGTATATTGATTTTGGAATTGCTTAGCGCTTATAAACCAGTATTTGTGATTTTCTGCCCCCCCTTTCTCTTTCTTCAAAATAGCCAACCACTTAGCCAGCGCAAACACTCTTTATACTCACACGATACGGGATAACCGGATATAACAGGATAGAAGAGGCAGAAAAGAACGGCGGTAAGAATGAGAAATGAAATGACTAAAATCCTATTGACTACGATCTTCTTCTCGTGCCGTTGTGAATGATCCAGCCATAAGTTATTTAACCAGTATGTAATTGCAAATACCATAAATGGCACTTCCGGGGCAAAATGATAGATGAACAGGATTCTTGAGATGAGTGCATATGGGAGCCATAGCAGTAAGAACGGGATTAGAATAAAGAGTAACACGAAATCAGTCTTTTCTCTTCTTATTTTATCTCGCACTAACTTCGCGGCAATTAAAATCAATGCCGGAATACTGCCCCACCATATCGCGGGATTGCCCATCAGAACAATTGTCGAAACCATTGAGTCCCAAGAGTTGGAATAGACCCAAAGCGGTTTTAGCATAAGTGGCCATGACCACCAGGGCGAAGAGAACGGATGCGTTGCATTAATCAAGGAATGGTATCCGAACATGCCCAGTTGCGAATCAAAAACGGTTAACGGTGCGGGCGGAGTAATACTCACATTGCCCACAGACAGATATTCCGAGATGTATTCCAGATATAACGGCACTCGGTCAATATCGAAAAGCGCATGCCCCGTACCAGAGAACATGTAAGGTATGTACGTTGCAATATAAATAGCTGCAAAAACGCACAGGCCAGCAAAAACTATCTTAAAATCGCTAAATATCGACTTTCTAGTTCTTATATTACTAATTATTAAAAGGGTCAGAATGGCAATAAAAGAAAAAGCGGCCGTCCATTTCACAGCGAAGCAAAGCCCGACGAAGATAATACAGATAAAAAGGGAAGTGCCTTTTTTAGCGCCGTCTTCTTGCTTTGAGAAATAATCGAAGGCGAAGTAAAAGATCATTAAGGTGAAAAAGAGAATGAAAATCTCTCCCGTCGCCAATCGCGCCAATGATAAATGCATGAACTCGAAAGTCAACAGGAAAGCAGCGAAGAAGCCCGCTACTGAACTCTTAAACATCCGCTTACCAAAAATGAACATTATCGGTATCATCACTGCAGCGGCAATAACGCCTACTATACGCCAGCCCAGAGGATTCATTCCGCAGCACAAAATGCCCAGGGCTATTATAAGCTTACCCAGTGGTGGATGTGTTGATTCGTACGGCTCTTCAAGATTTAAATGCTCATGCGCTGTTCGTGCGAAATACATCTCGTCAAAGTAGGCACCATATCTTTGTGTAACCGGGAGTTTTATTGCGCTCTGCTCATCAGCTAATCTCATAGCAGTTTCGCCACGCACACTCATGGGCGCTATTTTTTGGTTATCCGAAGAGACGACAATGATCTCGCCTATTTCACCCCACGATTCCGGTCCAAAGACGAACGTGATGGTGCTGGTACTCCTATGCCCTAAACCCATCCGTTCCCAGGAGCAGAAGTGCACATGCTCTGCCGGGTTATTATCATAAGAAGAAAGAAACACATCGTTATCGCCATAAACATCTACTTTCGTTCGGTTTGCATCGCCTACGAAGATATATAGCTCTTTTACTTGCTTAACTGCACCGAAATCAAATGTGGCCACGTCTGCAACTCCCGTTCTTGATGGCTGCCAGTATGAACAAGGCATCTCGACAGAGCCTAAATTAAGCGAGGCTAAAATCAAAAACACGAATACGAGTGCTGATACGGATACAATTTCCCACTGCTTTTTTTTCTCCACTTTCTATTTTATTTCATAAAATAATATATAAGACTTAGTAATTTTCACACGCTTTTCTCTCCTTATATTCCGTAACTGCTTTGGTGATTATAATCTCCAAAGCACCCCAAACATTTCTTATTTTTGGGCCTTTCAATGCGTCTTCCCACATTTCCTCTCCGGTAAGTTTCTTACCCTTCTTTCATCCCTTCTGTAATTATACGTATATTACGCAATCATTTAAAACTTTTTATTGCATCCCTCACAGCAAATTTATTCATTAATCTTTGCACGACACACGAGAATGAGTTCTCTCCTTGTAGGGGTGTATCTGGCGGTCATCTAATACTATTATGTTTTTGTTAGTTTTTTACATATTTTAAAGATAACAAATGCAAGAAACACGTAAAAAATAAATATCAAAACATGAAAATTAGTAGAAATATTGGATTGGATATTCGTGGTAAAAAGAATTACAACAGCTAAGAATATAATTACAACTTTAAATCTATCAAATAATGGCTCGGAAGAATTTTCGATCTAATAGTGTTCCCAGCCCATCCAATATCGTCCGTGATTTGTAACTTCGCTATATCGGAACCCAATTATTTCAGGAATTTTTTCTTTTTCGATCACATCTCTGATGTAATCTCCTATAATTCTAAGAGCGGCCCATTGGCGGATATAACCATATAATAGGGGTGTAATAACCAAGGGAATCCCCAAAAAGGCATCGTATACCTTTTGCGTTATTATGTAACCTAGGATAATCGTTATAAAACCCACAGAAATATAATAGAGCCATATTTGCTGCTTAAAAATTTGATGGATTTCATCAGTTAACGATTTATGCTCAGCTAAGACAACCTTCAATATGTCTTCCTTTTCTGTTGAGTTATTACCATCGTTTTGCATTTTTTATTTTTTTCACGCGGAAAGATAGTTGACATAGCTTACTTTTTCACTCATTCAAACATCGCTTGTAGCGTCCCGAAATTATTTCGTTAAAAAAGCAGAAGAAGCGTAAAAGATGCAGATATGAACGAAAGTACAGTCTTTCACTGGTGCATGCGGATTAGCTTGGCTACGATGGGACTCAAGTGATAGCGTACGAGGACGACGCATCGAGGAAGATCTTCTCTATTGGTGAATTTACCCATGCAACCACAGAAAACGCCCTAAGTGTGTCTAAGCTGGCAGAAGACATAGCAAGAGAATCTCGTGTGAAGATCACTGCGGTCAATACTGATCGGGGCACTCAGTTCTATGCAAGCGGTGGCGAAAAGAAAAAGAAGGGCGTAAGTCTATTTAAACAGTATCTGGATGCTCGAGGTGTCAAACACATCCCATCTCCTCGAAGCGGAATAATCCACAAACGAACGGTAAGATCGAGCGGTGGTTTCAGGAGTACAGAAGACCTAGGTGGAGGTTTGATTCTGCTTATGCGTTTTCCGAGTGGTATAATAACCGTATACATGGGGCACTCGATCTGGAATACTTTGAAACTCTGAATGAGGCATTTATCAGGAAAATGAGATCTGAGAACACGCTTGGAATGTTCTTCGAGAGGAGTGAAAGGGCGGTAAGTTTATGAATAAGAAATATCTTAGGAATATTAAGCGAAATAATATTAGGTCTCTACAATCTTCCCTTTGTTCTTTCAAAATTAAATACTCAAATGCCTCTTATTATACTATGCTCACAGTCCTAAAAGATACAGACATCAAGGGGCTTTCAGAAGTTTATGATTCTGAAAACAGGGGTTCGTTTATCAGCCTTTATCTGAATATGGATAGCTTGGACACTAAATTTGTTGGAAGAAGAAAAAACATCTGCAAATCTGTTTTGAAAGAAGATAAGGAATTGTTAGATAATTTTGAGAAAACGATGCAGATGATAGATGATTATTTAAGTAAACATGGAGGAGAAAAAGGGCAGAAAGGACTCGCTATTTTTGCATCAAAAATTCACAACTTTTTTAGTGTATACCCATTAGGGCTGCCCGTTGAAAACCTGCTGATTGTGGATACATCACCATATATCAGACCTCTTGCAAGATTGGTTGATGAATATGAAGCATTCGGTCTTGTTCTTCTGGATAGTCAGAGAGCAAAAATATATGTGGTTTCCTCCGGCAAAGTAGGGTATAAGAAGAAAAAAGCAGCAGATATTATAAATAAGCATAAAAAAGGAGGAATGTCGCAGGCGCGTTTTCAGAGACTAAGAAAGGGTGCTATCAATCATTTTTTTAGTGATGTCTCAGAAGATGTGGAGAAATTGTTCTCGAATGATGACATAGTCAGAATTATTATTGCAGGTTCTGGTAATGCGAAATTAATGTTCAAAAATATTCTGCCACCTGACATTAAGTCCAAGATTGTAGATATAATTGATATGGATTTTGATGACGATGGGCTTGTTTCTAAGGCAGAAGAGATCATCTTAGCGGATGAAAAAGAAACACGCGAGAAGAATGTGAGCAGATTGAGGGATGAAATACTGAGACACGGTCTTGCCGTCCATGGCTTAAAAGAAACAAGGGAAGCGGTAGAAAAGGGTCAGATAGAGTTGCTGTTAGTAAATAAAGGTTATAAAATAAGGGGCTGGATTTGTGAGAAATGTCAGGTTGTTGATTCCGGAGTAAAGGACACATGTCCATATTGCGGCAGCAGAACCTCAGAGGTTGATGTTATCGAAGAAATCATTGAGTTTGCCGAAAGAACAGACACAAAAATAGAGTTTGTGGGTGATAATCCCATATTAGATGAACTTGGCGGTGTGGGCGGATTGCTGAGGTTTAAGTGAACCACCCCTCAATAAAGACTATAAACCAGAGAAGATGATAATACTATCCGGCGGTACGGGAACACCAAAACTGTTAGTGGGACTGAAACGAGTATTTGGTGAAGAAGAGTTGAAAGTAATAGTGAACACTGCGGAAGACGTTTGGGTCTCCGGTAATTTAATCTGCCCGGATATTGATTCGGTAATTTACGCATTGGCAGGTCAGATAGACGAAGAAAAATGGTGGGGCATTAAGGATGAGAGCTTTCATACACATGCCGCATTGAAAAGGTTGAATTACGAGGAGCCAATGACAATAGGAGATAAAGATAGAGCGACACATATAATCCGATCAGAGCAGCTAAGGCAGGGTAAAAGTCTGACTGCTGCTACTTCTTCGCTTGTAAGACACTTCGGCATCACGGCCAGGATATTACCGATGACTGATGAGCCCGCAGCCATAAGCACGAAGATTGTTACGCCCGAGGGCGAATTACATTTTCAAGAGTTCTGGGTATCGAGAATGGGCGAGCCGGAAGTATCAGACGTTTATTTTGAGGGTATAGAGAAAGCGAAACCTTCTGAAGACGTTATAAATGCATTGATGTCAGAAGAGGTAGTGGTAATAGGACCGAGTAATCCGATAACAAGTATAGGGCCTATTTTGTGCCTGTCCGGAATACGGGAGATACTGAAGCGGAAAAGGGTAGTGGCGATTTCACCGATCGTAGGAAATGCGCCTATAAGCGGTCCCGCGGGCAAATTCATGCATGCAAAAGGGTTTGAGGTTTCGCCTTATGGTGTATACAAGAGCTACGCGGATTTTTTAGATCTGCTTGTCATAGATGCGAGTGACGAAAGCCCCAAAGGCGTTGAGGTGCACAAAACAGAGATCATAATAAATAATGCGGCTGATAGTGAACTGTTAGCAAGGGAGATCCGAGATATTATAGACAATTAAAGTACAAAAGTAATATAGAACTAATCAGTACGATCTGAAGTTAAGGGGCTATAAAAGATGATACCAGAGTTGATAACCGTTAAGATCCCACAAGATAGAATTGGTGTGCTAATAGGGCATAAGGGCGTTGTAAAATGGGATATGGAAAAGAGATCCGGGTGCAAGATAACAGTTGATAGTGACGAAGGGGAGGCATACATAGAAGGAACAGAAGACGGAGACCCCTTGAAGGCACTTCGAGTTGCCGAGATGATAAAAGCAATAGGTAGGGGCTTTTCACCCGAGATTGCCGTTTCGCTGCTTGAGGACCCCCTACATCTCTTTGAGGTTATTTCTCTTTCTCATCTCACACAAAAGACGTTAAAGCGGGTAAAAGGGCGTATAATAGGCAAAAATGGACGTACAAGGAGGGCAATATCGGACCTCGCAGGCGTTGAAATCACGATCTACGGGAAGACGATAAGCGTGATCGGACATTACCACCGTATAAACGCTGCACATGATGCCATAGAGATGCTAATAAATGGCGCACCACACAGCTCGGTTTACGCCTTTTTAGAGCGGAGAAGGCGAGCTGAGACAGAAGGAAAGAAATGGTATATCGAGTAGAGAGACGTAATCATGGCAGAACGCGGATATGAGGATGCGAGAAGGAGAATGGTTGAACATCTCCGACGGCAGGGCGTCAGTGAAGTAGTATTAGGGGCAATGATGCGTGTCAAGAGGCACCTTTTTGTACCGCCTAATCTTAGTGACCAAGCATACAACGATTATCCGCTCCCTATAGGAAAAGATCAAACAATAAGTGCACCGCACATGGTCGCGATGATGTGCGATTATCTGGACTTGAGAAAAGGGGATATGGTGCTTGAAATTGGCGCTGGCTCGGGATACCATGCCGCAGTCATTGCAGAGCTAATAGGCGAAGAGGGACATGTATATACAATAGAAAGAATAGAGTGGCTGGTTGATTTTTCGATGACTAACCTAAATCGTGCAGGATATAAGAACGTGACGGTGAGTCTCGGTGATGGGACACTCGGACTGCCGGAACATGCGCCTTACGACAAAATAGATGTGACCTGTGCTGCTCCGGATGTGCCACCGCCGTTACTTGAACAGTTGAAAACCAATGGCGAAATGGTTATACCAATTGGACGATACATGCAAGAGTTGTATCTAGTGAGAAAGAGAAACGGGATAGAGAAGGCGAAGAAATGCGATGTCGCTTTCGTGCCTCTAAGAGGGAGATATGGCTTTCTCTGAATATCATGATTAAGCGCAAAGTATTATTAAAACAAAAAAAGGAATGGTGATTTAGAAGAGATATGGTAGAATATATGCTCTCGCCGGCTAGTGGGAAGATAATAAGGATAGACGAAGGAAGCAGAACAATCACAATATTTATGCATCTTTACAATATCCACATCACTACTGCACCCCTAGATGGCGTGGTCAAAAAGACAACGCCAGTGAAAGGTACTTTCAAGCCCGCTTTTCTACGCAGCAGTGATTTCAACCTGAGGAACACAATAGAACAGGCGACAAGATATGGCGATATAAAGATAGTACAAATAGCGGGGTTCTTTACGCGTAAAATAAAATGCGAGGTTGCGAGCGGGCAGGAAATACACAAGGGCGAAAGAATAGGTAAGATCTGTTTCGGCTCTCGAGTGGACGTGAGCATACCTGAAAGTTTCGAGATATTGGTGAAACTAGGTGATACCGTGAAGTGCAGGAAGACTGCGATAGCGGCAGGCAAATAACGAATAACTGGAGTTCGTCTACTCCGTCACCGAGTGCTGCCACCATTCCATAATATACTCTGGCAGCCTAAGTCCTCGCTGATTAAGCCTTTTCACTAAATGCAGCGGTAGTGGACTGAGTGCAAATGTCGCACGCTCGTAGAACGTCGTAGGTGTGGATTCTATTATGAAGCTATCGGATTCTCGCGATAAGGTAGATTCATTTCCTACAATAGAATAAGCATAACCTCCCGATTCCTTTTGATCTTTACACCAACCTATAAGAGGCTCTGTCTCACCAGAGTACGAGATCATAAATAAAATGTCCCCGGCTCGTGGTCTTGGTGCGAACGGTCCGGATAAATAAGCTTCATCGCCAATGGCTCTTTTAACATGTTGCAGTCTTATCGCGGTCATCTTCGCAACATTCCTCGCAGGGCCCAGCCCACCCATAGTTATTCGGCTTCTCATCTCCAGCTTGTCAATGATATCGTCATATTTATCAGACTTGACAAATTTAGTTACTATTTTGCTTAATATCTTTGATTCCGCATCCATCTTTTCAAATACGGCCGTATAATCCTTCTTCTCGTTTAGTGCCTCCTTTGTCTTCTGAAATAGTAACAAAGAGCCCAATTCATAAACATCGTTCATTATCCCATGTTTGAGATAACCATTAGTGGATTTAGGGCTCCTATCGCGCCCTTTCAGCTCGACCACGTTACCATATTCTTTCTCGCCTATCCTCCCGATCGAAGATTTCTTGTTCGAAACAACGGCATCAATGGTGAATGTATCACTTTTCTCGCGCTCGATATATTCAGAAAGTTGTTTAACCATTATTTTTGGAGTTGAGGTCTCACCACTTCCGGAATTAACAAGTAGTGCTATCTTATCATACTTCTTCTCCAACACAGGCGCCGCATCCACTAGGTCTCTACCTGGAAAGTCAATGTCAATCAATGTTCGTACCCATTTGTCCAGTTGTCCCATACCTATGTACAATGCACTTTGCGATCTTCCTTCCCCTACGAGAATGATACAATCGGCGGCCTCAAGATCATCGTAAAATGGCTTAAACTGACTAAGGTCGATGTTATGGATGTTCTTCATTACGCCACTAATATACCCGATCCCTCCGCTGACTTTCTTTGATGTCATGAATCAAAAGAATAAAATCTATACACTACTTTATCACTTTCGAATTTTTTCAATATGCTCGCGCCACATAGACTCTACGTGCATTCATCGAGCAAATTATGCATTTCCCCGCCTCTTCCTTTTCGTTTACGGGCACGCCCAATACACTTACGCCAATACGTTGCTCTAAATCAGCACCACATCTTTCGTCTTCACAGAGAAATAGAGAAACGATATTATGCTCCGCAGTTCTTCTCAGTTCTTCCATCCCTTCTTTATCTTCGACAGTGCCGTTGTACATATGGATGTTAGCGAAGATTGTTTCCTTTGCATGCTTGTGAATAAGCTCTTGGATCTCTTTTACTGCTCTATTTACTTCAGGCACGACATCGCTGAGTGGAACTTGCATCCGCTGGGAGTCGGTCCTTCTTACAAATACACAACTGTTGCTGCTTACATCTCGAGGTCCTATCTCTATCCTCAAAGGTACTCCCTTCATCTCCCACCGGTAGTACTTCGCGCCTGGTCTTTCATCAGAGACATCCAAAAAAGCTCTTATTCCTGCTTCTTTTAAGCCCTCATAGACATCACTGCACGCTTTTTCCACCGCTTCGCTTTTTCCCTTACTTGAAAATACAATAGGCACGATAACAACCTGTATGGGTGCGACCTCGGGAGGCAGCACCAGGCCATGATCGTCACCATGAAGTGCTATTACAGCTGCGATACATCTTTCCGAAATGCCGTAACAAGTCTGATTCACGAGCTTTGAAGCGCCTTCATCATCTTCATATTTTATATCAAATGTTTTTGCGAAGCTCTCGCCAAGCAGATGGCAGGTAGCGATTTGCATCGTCTTACCATCGGGCATAAGCGTATCAAAGGCGATCGAATATTCAGATCCCGGGAATTTGTCCCAGTTTGGTCTCCTTGTAATTATGTATGGTACGGCAAGCAGGTCAAAGAACTCCTGATATGTGGCAATAGCGGTTTTTATTTGCTTCTCGGCATCCGTTCGGCTTGCATGAGCAGTATGCGCCTCTTTAAAAGAGGTTATCTCACGCAGTCGAATGAGGGGTCTCGTATGCTTTGTTTCATACCGAAAAGTGTTCACTACCTGATATATACGGATAGGTAAATCGCGATGCGACCTTATCCAGACCTTAAACACGGGATATATCGCGGTCTCTGAAGTAGGCCGGAGAGCAAGAGGGATGTCCAAGTCTGTGCTTCCACCTTTTGTCACCCAAAAGACCTCATCTTCAAACCCTTTTATGTGCTCCTTCTCCTTCATCAATTCATCTCTTGGTATCAAGAGTGGGAACAGCACTTCTTCATGCTCTCTATCCATTAGCGCTTTCAATAGAGAATAAGTAAGATTCCTCAATTTATATCCGTAAGGATACCATGTATACACGCCCTTCACTGGATACCGGACGTCTAATATCTCCGCACGCTTCAGTATCTCATTATACCATTCACTAAAGTTATCCACCTTTTGTAATAAGGTCTTGTTCTCGGTTTTGGATTGCATTGTTTAGAGAGCCGCTGGTGGGATTTGAAGATGTAGTATAAAGCCTTTACACCACCCACCTTCTTTTTATATTTCCCCCTCCTTCCATCTATATTTCATCTTCCTATTATTAAAACCAAAAAGAAGAAAAGCCATTGTTTTGTAAAGCTCCTCTTCCAAAACTGTTTCACAAATTTTCTTCCACTACTTTCAGTATCTCCCGTCTGTCCTCTTGCTCCAGCATCATCAACATATCCTCTACCATTTGCTTACCAATCGACCTCGGCATCTGTACCTCAATAGGTCCGAATTGCAAGTGATACCAATCGCTCGCTATCGTGTGCATCACCCTTATACTTTGCAAGAAAATATCTGTTCTCGCATCATGCACGATCTTATTATCCCCAGCTAAGACGAATGATATTGTTACTCGCTTCTCATTCCCATCTTTTTCGCCTATATTTTCCACTATATTTTACCTCACTTTTCGCTTTTTATATCTTTTACGAAGACTCTGACCTCTTTCTTCAGTTCTACAACATACGGCCCCTCTTCACTACTCAGGTCCACTATTCCTGCTATCGCCATCTTCTCGATATGTGCCTTACCCACGGTGAACTGACGAAAAAATGGGGGGTCTTTACTACATTCCTTGAGTAAATCCGCAAGTTTAGCCTTTCTCCCTAACTGCATCAATACCTGCATCACTTTTATCCGATAGGCATGGCTCAGCCCCGCACATATCTCACCCGCCTCAAAAGGATCGCTTACCTCTTTACCTTCCACTTTATTATCCATACTCACCACCTAAAGATTATTAGTTATCAATTATATACTTTATGATTGTTGATAACTATTTATAATGTTTTTGGAGATAGCAATTCCACTTGCTTTTTAGCCATTTTCAGCCATCTTGACTTTATACCAATATACTATTATAAAAAGAGAAGGAGAGATAAGGCGAAAAAGAGAAGCTAAGAGCAAGCTTCTTTTGGGTATTTTTTGTAGGGATGGTTTAGTTCGTGGGTGCACGTACACACAAAAAGAAACAAGAGGAGGTGCAAATGTGTGAGATGAATGAGACAGATATAAAATTTCCAACATTTGATATTGAACCAGAGAAAAAGAAGAAGCTCAATTTCTTCAAAATAGGAAAAATCTGGTGCTTCAAATATTTCTTCGATGATAAAGAAATCTTCAATGATTTATTGGAATACTATAATCGCGAAAAATATCGGTTTGAGCTTGGCTCGGTTGGTGCAAGGAACAAGATATTGAAGTATCTTGAGAAAAAACGGTTTGAGCCTGTTTTGATTGAAGACATATCTGCTTACACGGTAAAGATTGACCGGTTTAAGAAGTATGGGGCTATCTTGAAGAATTCCATTGATTATGATGAGAAGGGAAAAGATAGGATATTTATAATGAAAGATTTGGTATCTGTTGAGGATGCGATTGAAGCGGGTGCGGAAAGAGCGTTGTAATGTCAAGAATGCCCCAGGGAAAATAGCATGTTTCTTATCGCAAGCATAAAAAACCTTAGAACTTTGGATTAGAGTTGGGAATTTTTAATAATGAAAGCTAACCAATTTTTATTAAAATCAAGAAGTTCTTTACTGTCTTTTGCCAATCCTACTCCTGTGGCTATTGGACCAAACACAGGAATTGATCCCGCAACTCCCAAAGAACCCTTTACGAGTAACTTTTTATTTGATGGAGCTATTTCTACGATTTCTTTTATTAATTCCCGAATCAATAACGGATCAATTTTAGACGGATCAAACTGATTCATCTCATTTTGGGTCAAGCAATTGTTTATATCTAGAAGTTTATTTCTAAATTCAATGAATAGTTTATCGTTTCTCAAATCCAATATTTTTTCTATTTCCAGCGATGAAAAGTCAGGAATATCAAAATTCAACAACTCACATACCCTATTTAGAACTTCCAATCGGACATCAGAAATATTAACCATCTTTGACATAATGTTAGTAAGTAAATTATCATATAGGCTGTCAATCATCATCGGTGTATTGAACGCTTTTGAAAGTATTAGAGAATGATGGAAATTTTTTAATATATACTCTTGAAATAGGGGGTTCCCTCTAATGTATTTCTTATAGTTTCCAGTTGATTTGACCATTTGATCTAATATTTTCTTATTAATCGGGGTAAGTTCTGTCCATTCGAAATGAATGAAATTTTCATCTTGTATACCAAGATCATTTATTAGCTTTTGAAAGCTAGCGATAACAGAGTAATTATTGCCATTTTCACTTTGGGGTATCAAATTAAAACTTTGACCTGTTTTTTCATCGATAGCGTTAAGACGGAAACCAGTCCTTGGTTTAGTTGGTACATCTAACGTAGATAATTTCAACTTCTCTGGAGGTATGTTAACTTCGAAAACCCCATTTTCATTCCCTGAGAAATCATAAGCTCCATCATCGAATATTAGATTATTATACATAAGAATTGATTGTTTGATTCTAGACATTAAACTAGGTTGGTTTGCTTTCTGTACAAAAAAACTTATATTACTCCTTATTGGAAAATATATATCTTGGTTCATTATTATTAGTATCAACTTTCTCTTATATATACGGCATATAGAGGCTGTCTAGAGGCTGTCCAACAATTCAAAATCGGCCAAAAAAGGAAGGTGGATAGTGCTCTAGATCCAAAAAGAAGTAAAATTTTGGGTGCCAAAAACAATTGCGGGACCGCCTCTATAGTGGAAAATTATCTTAAGATTCATCTATCTCGTTTATGAGATCTGATACACGCTCTATGTCTATTTTTCCAACTATCTCCTCTTCTATACTTGTTCCCAGTCCCATTTCCAAGTATTTTTGTATCCGTCCTCTATCCCAACCTTTAATCTCTTGAGCTATGCTGCCATTCTCTGCAACGTCTCTTTCTACGGTTATTGTTTTCTCATCTTGAGGAAATGATATTTTCACTCTTGTTGGCATTTCATCTTCCCCGATAACATTGTTGTTCCGCTTTGATAATAAAACCTCTTTCCAATTGGTTTTGATGGTAGCACAGGCAACTTTTTATATATACTTATAAATTATCACTTGTTAATTATTAACTGAAAAGTGGTGGTAAGCAGATGGGAGAAGAAGAGAAAAAGAAAGGTTTGGCGATGGTTTCGTTTGAAATCCCACCAAAGCTAAGAAACGACCTTCAGCGATTGTTGAATGAGGGACATTATGCCACTCGTTCGGAGGCAATACGGGACATGCTACGAAAAGGGATTGATGAAATTGACAGGAAGGAAAAAAGTCAGGAGGTGAAAGGCCAAAATGCACGCTCGTGAACTTAAACCTAGTGTAATTGTCAAAGCCAAACAGCTTTACGAGGCTAATAGAGAAGACATTGATTCTATTGCCACACATGGCTTCAGTTTTGCAAAAGTTATTGCTCAGGCAATAAAAAAGCTTGCCTCTGAAAACACGCAGGAAGAGATAGAAAAGAAGAAGCGGGAGATGCAGCAAACACTCAGAAAAGCAGGCTTCTCTCGGCGCGAAAACACATGGAATATTGACTTTACTCAGGCTTTTAATGGCGGCTTTGCTTCCATTCGTGAGTTTTATCAGCGTAATCTGACGTTCATTCAGTGGTGCCAGAGCGAAGATGAGAAAGACCCGGAATTGCGAGAGCTATCCTCTTTGATAATCGGAGTTGTAAACAACAATATCGGGGAAATCTCCCAGGATACAAATACTGGCGAAAATGAACACAACTGACTATTTACAGGAGAGCTTGGAAAAATTCATCAAAAAATATTGCTGGTCTGAAGTTATCGAGCTTTCCAATGCATATCCGGAAAGACGCAGTTTATTCGTTAAATTCTGCGATATAGACAACTATAATCCAAAGCTTGCGGGTATGCTTTTGGAAGATCCCGATGTGATATTGCCTGTTGTGACCATGAATTTAAGAGAGATGGATATCCCTACCGGCGTTACCTTAGATAACGCTTATGTTCGCATACTAAAACTTCCAACTCAGGTGCGGATAAGAGATATTCGGAGTGAAGATATAGGCAAGCTCATCAGTATAGAGGGGTTAGTCCTGAAAGCGACAGAGGTAAGACCGAGGATAGTAGAAGCGGCATTTGAATGTCCCTTCTGCCGTCATATCTTTTCGGTGGAGCAAACCGAGAGGAATTTTTTAGAGCCTTCGGAATGCCCCGGAGAAGACGGTGGATGTGGAAGAAAGGTACAGAAATTTATATTGCTGCAAGACAAGTCCAAATTCGTAAACGCACAGATGATAAGATTACAGGATTCGCCGGAAGATTTAAGAGGCGGCGAGTTACCACAGACAATTGATGCTAATTTGGAGAACGATCTTTCAGGCATCGTCTCTCCCGGTGACAGGATAAATGTAGTGGGTGTTCTCAGGTCTTATCAGCAGATAACGAAATTTGCAAGGACCTGTTTCTTTGTCGTTTATTTAGACGGCAATTCGATAGAGAAGCGAAAAGAGGAATTTGAGGAGATAAGGATAACAGAAGAGGATGAACGCAGAATAGCGGAATTGAAAAACCAGCCTGGCGTTTATGAGAAGCTCATAAGCTCTATCGCACCTTCCATTTACGGTTATGCTGAGATAAAAGAAGCTATACTTCTGCAATTATTTGGCGGTGTTTCCAATATGCTACCAGATGGTACAAAGTTGCGAGGCAATATCCATATCCTTTTAGTTGGTGACCCGGGAATAGCGAAATCGAACCTGCTTTCTCATATATCGAAATTAGCGCCTCGTGGCTTATATGCAGTGGGAAGCAGTAGCAGTGGCGTCGGACTTACCGCAGCCGCTGTTCGAGACCCAACAGACTTCGGCGGTGGGAGGTGGACATTAGAGGCAGGCGCTCTGGTTCTCGCAGATAAGGGGATAGCCGCAGTAGATGAGTTCGAGAAGCTGCGAAAGGGAGATAAAGAGAAGCTACATGAAGCACTTGAGCAGCAATCAGTAACGGTATCGAAGGCAGGGATAAACGCGAAGTTGAATTCAAGATGTGCTTTATTGGCTGCTGCTAATCCAAAATATGGTCGCTTTGATTTATACCAGCCGCTTTCAAAGCAGATAGATATGCCTCCTGTGCTGCTCTCGAGATTCGACCTTATTTTTACCATGATAGATAAACCTGATAAAGAATCAGATAGGAATTTAGCAAAGCATATCATAAGCGCGCACGCATTAGGCGAGCTAACAAAGAATGGAGAATCTGACGAGACAGAAGATTTTGAAGATTTTAAAGCACCGATAGAGCCCAATTTACTCCGTAAATATATCGCAATGGGTAAAAGATTGAACCCGAAGCTCACAAGAGCAGCAAGGAAGCGATTTGAGGAGTTCTATGTGGGGCTCCGAAGCTTGTATGATGCTGATAACGTAGTTCCTGTAACGGCACGGCAATTAGAGGCATTAATCAGATTGGGAGAAGCAAGAGCACGAACACGATTAAGCCCCAAGGTTATGATAGATGATGCTGAACGTGTGATTGATCTCGTCAATTATTGCCTTAAGACAGTTTACGTGGATCCAGAAACGGGAAAGTTAGATGTTGATTGGGTAACTGTGGGCACGACAAAAACCCAAAGAGACCGTTCAAGAACGATTGTGGAGATAGTTCAGGAATTAGAAAAGGAGTATGGCAATGAAGTGCCAGTAAAAGAGATTCTGGATTTGGCAGAAGAGGAAGGAATAGAGCGAGAAAAGGCAGAGAAAGCGATAGATGAGTTAAAAAGAGACGGTATCTGCTTTTCTTCAAGCCATAATGTTGTGGGATTTGTGAGGTGATTATACCCATACATTTGAAAATTAGGTAGAATTCTACGTAGAATTCTACCTTTTGCGCGAGTATATATGAGTAGAAAAAAATTCGTTGTGATGAAGGTGGAGGAAGAAGCAAAAAGAAGGCTTGATATAGCTAAAGAGTTTATGAAACGCCCTTATAGCGATATTATTTTAAAATATCTACCGCCTTTTGATGATATATGGAAGGAGGAGTTATACCATTTGTTTAAAGATTTAAAGGAGCGTTTTCCTAAGAAAGAACCCATTTTGGAATATATGCGGCTTATAATTCTCTATTCCGAGCAATTACCCGAAGATTCAATGCGGGAATGCGATGAAGAAGTGAGAGCAAGGCTGAATGAGTTATCGCACTATGTTTTTGAGCAAAAGAAAAAAGAAGAAGATAAAAAGTAAGTGTTCTACCAAAAGGTAGAACACAAAAACTAAGAAAACGCATAGCAACCTGGTCTCTGTTCAGAGAAGTGGAAGAGAAGGCAAAGCTAGAAGGGAAAACTCCGGTGCTTATCTTGAAGGAGAAGAATAAAAAAGGCGACCAGAAAGAGAAGAAGCGAATCGAAAAACAACTTGGCAAGGTTCAAAATGAACTTGAAGTATCCAGGAAAGATTTTGTGAGTTTTACCGATCCGGAAAGCAGGTTCATGAAAAAGCTCTGCACAAAAAGCAAGCGTGGACCAAGGCGGATCAAATGCTACGGCAATGAGGCTAATTTACGTGAGATGGCTGAGAAGATGGAATCGCCAGAAGGGCAGGAGGTCTATCGTGTGAGAGCAAAAACGGTAGAACGGCTCTTCGGGCACGTTAAGCAAAATATAGGGTTAAGAGAGTTTTTGACCAGAGGTTTGCAAGGCGTGAGGGCTGAATTCAGTCTAGCATGCATAGCACATAATTTGAAGAGAATCTGGACGATAAAAAGCCAAACTAAAGCTATTGGGGCGAATTCTATCAAAAAGGGACGTATTGGTCAATCATCCCTCAAAAAATTGTGTAGTAGCATTATAGGGGTATGGTCCCACATTTTATCTTCTTTTAGCAAAGATTTAGGTATATACCAACTATAGTACTTATTAAAGTCAATTGTGAGACAGCCTCTTAAGTGCGGGGTATAGTGACTCCTGAAGATTTTGAAAAATCTGAAAGGATGTTTTAAATAGTGAAGGTTCTTAACTGGTTGTACACAAAATGGGGTTCACTCCAATGTTGAAAAAGGAAATAGAGAGAGAAATATTTGAAGAAAACCGAGGTGTGAATTGAATGAAAAGATATATGTATTTTGTAACTAAATGGAGGGAAGACCATTGAATAACAAGGCTCTTTTGTCAATCGTTATAACGGCCTTTAATCAGCATCATGAATTTAAAAATTTAATGGCTGGCATAGCTGTTCAAATAGAAAAAAATCCGTCTATTCATGTTGAGATTGTCATTGTGGACAACGGGAGTGCCCCCCAGTTGGAGACAGTCATCGAGGCGAATCCGGTCAATGTTCCCATTCGTTTCATCTATAGAGATTTTGTCAAGCACAATTTTAGGCCTGGTTCTGCCAAAAACATCGGTATTGGCACTACTAATGGGGAATTAATCCTATTATTTGATGGTGACTGCGTACCTGGTCCCTCCTGTCTGCGAGATCACTGGGAATGCATCAGAACATCAACAGACCCAGTAGTCAGCCTTGGTCATCGAATCTTTATCGATGGAAAGAATCTGAATCCATCTATAATCCGCGAATGTAACGGTCACCTCCATCACATACCGGAGATAGCTAGTGCCTCGAACTATGGACTTCTGCGAGACCGTCGGCTGGAGGAGTTCGAAAACTTCGATCGCCACCCGATGCCATTCAACTGCTGTCATGGCTGTAATTTAGGTATCCGTCGAGTTGATTTTGACAACGTCAAAGGGTTCGATGAAGCCTTTGATGGGTATTGGGGCTATGAGGACATAGAGTTCGGCTACCGAATGTGGGCTCAAGGCGCGAGGCTTGTGTACCTGCGTTCTGCGTACGTTTACCATCAGGAAACAACGGAATCGCTAGCAACATCGCGAGTCCTCGATGCCCGAAGGAATTATGCATTAGCATGCGAAAAAATACCCGGCTTTAGGGAATTTCGCGATCTCCTCAATCGCCCATATTATAAACTTAAAAATGAGAGGGGCATATGGAACGAGTAGAGTTTGATCTTGAAGAGTATCGAGCTCTTCGCGCCGAAATCATACAGTCGATGGATGACGGCAACAAAATACTTGCATTTGGCTTGGCTGCGATTGCCTTTATTATTGGAGCTGGTTTTCAGCAGGAAGATGCTCTCCTCGGTTTATTGATTTTTAGTTTCACCCTGCCGATTATCAGTGTTTTTGTACTGTCCATGTGGTTTGCTGCGCAAGAAAGACTCGCCCGGGCCAGCCACTACCTTTCCGGATTGGAGGTCCGCATTAAGTCAGTGTGTAGTGACATAGATTCGGTATCATGGGAGGCATGGCTGAGAACCAAAAAGCGTAATAAACCTAAGGGGATTTGGCACACCTGGCACTTCTGGTCCACAGAGCGAGCAGGAATCGGGTTATTCGGATTCATCATTGTTTCTTCTATACTCATTGGATTTATTAAATGTGAAGGATGCGATGTAGACCCGATAATCAAGAACTTGACTATGATTCTGTCTATTATAATTTGCGGAGCGGTGTTTCGCAATGTCCTGCAAAGATATTCGGATTGGAAGCGTTGGCTAAGTACCTTCTATTATCCTGAAACAGAGAATCGCTTATGAGAATCGCTTTTGTCTCTGAGCACGGAATCGACAGCATGATCCCGTTCTCGGGTATCCCATATTTCATGGCTAGGGCGCTACGTGCCGAAGTTGAAAGCTTTCATTTTGTCGAAGCCCCAAGGTTCGATCTCGAACTCATGTTTTCGAACCCTTGGCGTGGTCGAGTCCAATTAGAGCAGATTGGCAAGTTTGTTTCTTACCGACTGCAACGCCTGAAGGTGGATTGTGTAATTTGTCAAGGCAGTTCCATGATCCCATTTCTCGAGACCAATGCATTTGTCTGCCTGTGGCATGATTCGACATGGCAAACTTTGCTGCAAATTCCGTTTGAAGAGTTTTGTGACAGTTACCCCTTTCTATACGAGTGGGATCAGCTTGTACTGAAGAAGTCCTCACTTATAGCATATGCAGCCGACTGGGTACGTGACGAAACTATGCTCTACTACTCTGTGGACTCTACCAAGCTTACAGTCATTCCATTTGGCGCAAGTCTGTTCGATCCTGATAATGATACAGTGGAGCACTCAATTGCTATTCGCAACCAAACTCCATGTCAGCTAACTTTTATTGGGATCGACTGGATTCGCAAGGGGCTTCCCCTCGCTTATTCACTGATGAAATGGTTAAACCTTGCTGGTGTACCTTCTGTATTAAATGTTATCGGATGTACCTTTGAGCCTTCCTTGGCGTCTGGGGTAACTGATACGTGGCTTGGTACCAGCGATCCATTCAATAGCAGGGGCCTCTTAAGCCTTCGGATGCGTACCGATAAGTCTGTCAGGGTTTGGGGGTTCCTAAACAAAGATGAAAAGTTCTATTACCAACAGTTCTGTGACATCCTACGCGGCACACACTTCTTGGTTCATCCGGCTGAGTTTGAGTGTTTCGGCGTGGTCCTCGCAGAGGCCAATGCATTCGGAGTGCCAGTTCTGTCATTGGATCAGTTTGGACCTCGGTCCATCATCAGATCTGGGCTTAATGGTCACTTGTTTGATCCTGACCGATTCGTTGCAGAAGCTTTGACTTTAATTGTCTCACGCATGGACGATTACGAGGCCTATCGCCTTGAATGCCGGTCCGCATTCAAAGAGTATAAGAAACGTTTGAACTGGCAGACCAGTTGTCGGAAGCTTCTTGCATTGATCTCTGCCGCACAGAACTTTAAGTGACTAACGTATTGCTGACAAACAAACCGGTCGTAGAGGCTTGCACTTCATTGGCTTATTTTTGTGGTGCGATCTACGATGGGGTCAATTGCGACTCTCGTGTACGCTATCCTCTGGAAAACATTACAGTGCCGACGCTTGTAATAAGCCCCAGAGACAATGGCACATTTCCCGGCGCGAGATACACACTGCCGAAAATATACCTGGAGCGCAATTCATAGCACTGGAAAGTGGCGGTCACCTGCTGGTATGACAGGAGGAGAAAGTGCAATCTGAGGTGGCGGATTTTCTAAAGCAGCATGCCATCGCTGGGTAGCAAGTATTATTTGTTCTGACTTTAAGATAATCAAGCTCAGTAACACCGAATCATCGCGTGAAACACTAAAAAAGAAATATAATGTAGAAAAAAAACGAATATAGACTACATTCTTGACCATTTTGAAAACGGAGTTCGAGACTTTGTCTTGCTCAAGGACTTCCAAATTGTGAATGGGGCTCAATCCACAATCACACTTTCGGAGATCCCAGATGACAAATTATGTGATATTAGTGTGCCATGCAAAATAACCCAATCCCCCTCCCCAAAGTTAGCACATATGGTTGCGTATTGCAATAACAGTCAAAATAAGATTACCCCTGAGGATCTTGTCGCCAACTCAGCGGAACAGATCTTGCTACAGAGCTATGCTGCTTTAGATGTCGAGCCTGTGATTTTTTATAGGCGAAAAAAGGGCGAGAACTGGAATGACCTAAATCGTATTTGCTATCGCATACCTCCCCTTCCTACTCCTCTCAAACTGAGACATTTAAATTACATTAAGACATACCAAGTCTTTTTGGCATTCACAGGAGATCCTGCGGAGGCTTATTCCAGACCGAAGGCACTGATTCTCCCTAACACTCCATGCTATGATGAGATTAGCAGTTATCCTGACAAGGAAGAGATACTTGCGCCTGCGAGGCATGGTTGATGAAAGAAGAATGCGTCGGGAGCCGCCAACTCCCAAGCCCAGGCATTTCGCTTCGATGACGCAAGCGAACACCAGGGAGGTGATCGCTGATTACAGATTAGTATTTGCTATATAAAACCTTCTCAATTTCTTCACCTACCCTTTAATATACATTTTCCGTTACATCCGTCACATCTTCGTCCTTCCGTGTCGGTTGTGTCAATTGTGACGCTTTTGTCCTTACTAAAGGGGGACTCTTTTACAAATGCACTTAATCATTACCCTGTACTACACGATTCTACGTGATTAATTGCATTGCATTGCGCTACGCGGTGCTACGCAACGGCATACAGCGTCATGCGTTGCATCGCATCGCATCGCAGCCCACCATGCAAATTTTCGGCAGCTTTTTCGGCGAGTGCAATTTGCGAGAATGCAATTGATTTTGCGGTGCTGCGGAAGCGGAGTTGGAGGCGTGGAGCAGAATGGAATGCCGCACGTTCTTCGGCGTGGCAGGCGTTGCACCTAAACTTTAACTTTTAGCAGACTTTCGGTTTTAAAGATAGAAAAAACTTTCCAGCTTTTAGCTCCCTAACAATCTTTTCCAATCCACCACAACCACTATAACCCCTGCGATTAATGCCGATGCTATTTCTTAGATAAGGAACATTTTTGAACTCAGAACTATCCCGTACGAGCAAAACATTTTAAAAATCTTATATAGAGGTAAGATTTAATATAAAGTCATAAAATAACGTAGATCATTTCCAAAGGTCAAAGATAGATGAAAAGAAAAGTTTGCAGTACAAGCTTATTTGAAGAAGGTAATGACTTTTCGATTTGGGATACTTGCAGTCTTCAAAAAGCTTTCGATAGTAACATTTTCGATACCAAGACAAACTCATCTACTTTGTCTGATACAGGATTAAAAGCACAGGTGGGTGTGACTCCTTATACAGAAAAAGAACTTCTTCAGGTCTATCGGACAAGATTAGATGGAGAAGTGAGTTGCGTAAATGTACACATCCCCGATTTCAATTCCCAAGGAATAACAACTTATCGCGATTCATCATTAGATTGGGTTTGGCTAACAGATGGAAATAATTATTTTAATCAAGATGGTACGAGGGTCAGGGATCAACAAAACGATAGCAATTCTTATGGGTTTGATCAGATGACAGAAATTATTGAGGCTGTTCAAGCTAATACTAAGATTACTTTTCCAGTAGGAGGAGCGGTTAAAACATATAATTCCACCATATATATGTGCTCACCTCATACAGCAAATGTAAAGAAACATAAGGCGGATTTTTCAATTTTGGGGGCTTGGTGCATCTATCAAAAGCGTGTAGTAACAGATGACGTTGACCACTTTGGACGAGATTTAGCAGCCAATGGTGCTGAGGTATATTCTACCAAATGCGAACATAATTTCGGACATAACACAAAATGAGAGGATATACGAACTCAAGTCCGGATATACTGAAGTTATACGCAATTTTGGGCTTATTACTCATAGGGCGTCATAAGAATTTTACGAATAAGGATAGTGACTATGAAACAGAAAGATAACCCGCCATCAGCTCAAAAAGATAAAAACCAACTGAGTGAGTTGGACGTAAATTTAGAAGAGTACAGAAATCTATCAGATCAGATTTCAAAGCGAGTCGATTTTCAACAAAAGCTTCTAAATTATCAAATCCTATTGGTTGGAATAATAATTACTGCTGGAGTAAGTCTTTTAAGTTTAGATTATACGTCAAGTAACACTATATCAGTTCGTTATTTTTTATTACTCTCTCCACTACCATTCTATTTTCTTTCTTGGTCCTTCTCAAACCACGATATAATGATAGTTGCATTAGCCAGATATATAAATATAGATCTACGACCAAGAATTAAAAGACTAATTGGTGGCAAAGATGTCTTACGAGTTGAGGATTTTCTTCTGAAGGAAAGAAAACAAAGGTCAGAAGAATTTGGGATACTTCCCACACTTGGTGAAGAATATTTGTTACCACTTGTTTTTCCTGCCATTCTTATTACGCTATACATTTTTACGTTTCTCTATAATATAGACAAAAAAGAAATTGATATCGATTGGCCACAATTTATACTCCTGATCATTGATGTAGTTCTCCACATATTAACAATAAAATTAAAGAAAAAAGCAGGAAGGAATTATCTTAGGATCTTAGAGGATAACTCTGAGTAATTTTTGTCTTGTCTGAAACAGCGTATAACAGAGCGTATCTGGCTCCGGTGCTTCGCACCTTCCCAAAATCCAGCCTTTCGACTGGACTTCAGATACGCTCGGAACGTTATCTTATCTCCCTCGTTTAATCAAATATATTGCAGGTGTGATTTCCCGAAATACTTTCGCTAGGGATAGGTACCCCACAGAGGTCAGATGATTAGCGAAGCCTCAGCTAAAAATCCTGGCGTTTTCTGTGCATGTAGTTCCGATCCATAGCCTATTCGCACTAGTCCTGAGATTTACATCATTTATATCTCTGAAAGCGCGTGTCGAATGTATTCTATCAGACCATTTTGGACTTAAGTGTATCATGTCTCGAATTTTACAAATTGACGAATGGTACGAATTTTATTGCAGCAGAAAATCTATTTTACCCGCGCTTTTGATGTACCTACAGAAGCAGATTGAGTTACATGAGACGACTCAATCAAAGAAAGATCCGGTGGATCATACGGGAAATGGATCATGGAACTCCCAGCAGTTCAATTGCAGCCGTGCAGGATGTAAGCCAGCGAAGAGTTCAGCAATTGTACAAACAGTACAAGGATAGCGGTGAAATACCGGTTTTACAGAAGTGTGGCAGGGAAAAACGGGTGTTAACGGCAAACGAAAAGAGCATAATACTCGATGCTCATGAAGAATACAAAGTAAACGCTTTAGCGTTGGAAAAAGTAATAGACAGGTATTATGGAGTGCATATACCACACAATTGCATTCATCAAGTTCTTAAAACTAATAACAAAGCAAAAGACGAGCCTAACAAACAAAAGCAACGTAAATGGGTCAGATATGAACGAAAACACAGTTTGAGTTTGGTACATGTCGATTGGCATGCACACGGCGATATACTGATAATTGCATATCTGGATGACGCATCGAGAAAGATACTCGCTGCGGGGGAGTTTGATAGCGCGAATATTGAGAATGGCATACGTATACTGGACAAGGCGGTTAAGGAAGTAAAAATTTACGGACCTATCAGAGCTTTACTTTCCGATAATGGTAGCGAGTTCTCGAGTCACTGGAAACACAAAAAAGAAGGTTCAACCGGCATATTTCAGAAGCATCTGGAACAATATGGGATACAACACATAACCACGAGCGTAAATCACCCGCAGACGAATGGTAAACTTGAGAAATGGTTCGACTTGTACAAACGGAGGAGAGACGAATTTGATACGTTGGCGGGTTTTATAGACTGGTACAACGATAAGAGACCGCATGCGAGCCTGGATTTTGAGCACGCAGAAACACCATCAGAAGCGTTCACGAGAAAATTGAGACCTGAGGATGTGTTCCATGCTATGGTAAACTTGTTTGGCTGGTAATTGGTATGAGAAAACCTGCTTAGAGTAACACTGAACTGGGCGAAAGTAATTCAGGAAAACACACTTGAGAAAAGCAAGTTATAATAATATAAAAATATAAAAAGAAGTATACTAATGTTATGTTTAAGTCGGATGAGGTGAAGAGATAAAGTGGACTTAGATGAGTTACCGGGCGTTGGACCTGCAATAGCAGAGAAATTACGTGAAGCAGGTTTAAATTCGTTAGAGGCGATAGCAGTAGCATCGCCAATGGAGTTGGTGGCAACTGTTGAAATAGGCGAAGCGACAGCATCAAAGATAATAAACGCCGCAAGGGAAGCCGCAGATATAGGCGGGTTTGAGACGGGCGATAAAATATTAGAACGGCGACGTAATATAGGCAAGCTGAGCACGGGATCTAAATCTTTAGATGATTTAATAGGCGGAGGTTTAGAGACACAAGCGATAAGTGAGTTTTATGGCGAATTCGGAAGTGGAAAGACGCAAATAGCACACCAACTTGCAGTAAATGTGCAGTTGCCACCGGAAAAAGGCGGTTTAAACGGTTCTGCTATAATAATTGAT